>NZ_JBSFUT010000006.1:0-278685 GCF_053591935.1 Streptomyces sp. NPDC002851
AAGCCTCGTAAGGGGTGGAGTTGACTGGTACTAATAGGCCGAGGGCTTGTCCTCAGTTGCTCGCGTCCACTGTGTTGGTTCTGAAACCACGAACAACCCCATGCCATGGTCACGGTGTGGTGCGGTAGTTCAGTTTCATAGTGTTTCGGTGGTCATAGCGTGAGGGAAACGCCCGGTTACATTCCGAACCCGGAAGCTAAGCCTTACAGCGCCGATGGTACTGCAGGGGGGACCCTGTGGGAGAGTAGGACGCCGCCGAACTAATTTTGATGGACGCCGGTTCCCGAACTTCGGTTCGGGGACCGGCGTCTTTTTGTTGTGCGTCACCTCGTGTTCACGTTGCGCCCCCAACATCCCCAGCATGGAGACTGTTGGACTGCTCAAGGCAGCCGGTGTCGGACTCGGCGACGAGGTCATCGTCCCGGCCTACGGCAACGCCGAGGTGGCCGAAGCCGTGGTCAGCGCAGGGGCGTTGCCGGTCTTCGCGGACATCGACCCGTCGACGTACTGCCTGGACGCCGCCGCCGTGGCCGACGCGGTCACCGCACGGACCGCGGCCGTCGTCGCCGTACACCGCTTCGGACGCCCCGCGGACATGGGCGCGTTGGGCGCCGTGGGCCGACGCCACGGCCTGCTGCTGCTCGAGCGCGGCGAAGCCCGTACTACGTCCACGTCCGAAGAGACCGCACGACGGCGCGTGCACGCCGCGTACCTCGACGGCCGGCTCCGCGGCGTGATGACGCCCGAGAAGGCCGCCGGACACACCTACCAGGAGTACGTCGTAAGGGTTCCCGGCAACGGACGTCCGGACCGGGACGCGTTCGCACGCGCCATACGAGCCAAGGGAGTTGACTGCCAGGTTCCGGTGAAGACGCCCGTGCACCGGCTTCCGCAGTACCGGCGGCACGTCGTCCTGCCCGAGACCGAGCGGGCCGCCGAGGAAACGTTGGCGCTGCCCATCGGGGCCGAGCTGACGCGGCGTGACCTTCAGCGGATGGTGCATGCCTGCAACGCTCTCGGTGGGTTGCTTCAGCCTGCCTTCTAGGCGTCGCTGCCCGGCCGGACGCTGGTTCGGACCACGGGGCAACACGGGGTATGATCTATCCCGTTGCCGCGCGGGAAACCGCGCAAGGCGACAGGCCCCTATAGCTCAGTCGGTAGAGCGTCTCCATGGTAAGGAGAAGGTCAGCGGTTCGATTCCGCTTGGGGGCTCAGAGACAAGAAGGCCTCGCCCGGTGATCCGGGCGGGGCCTTTTCGCGTTGCGCGCGTTGGTGGGCGGCCAGTTGGTCCGTCAGTCCCGGGGGGTCTCCGGGACGCGCATCGCCAGGATGGCCATGTCGTCCGACGGGGCGTCCGTGGCGAAGCGCTCCACGGCGCGCATGATGCGGGCGGCGACCGCACCCGCCGTCAGGCCCGTACAGGTCGTCAGAACCTCGATGAGGCCGTCGTCGCCGAGCATGCGGGTGCCCTCGCGGCGCTCCGTGACGCCGTCGGTGACGCAGAGCAGGACGTCGCCCGGTTCGAGCGTCACCGTCTGCTCGTAGAGCTCCAGGTCGTCCATGACGCCCAGGAGCGGCTGGGGTTCGGCGTACGGCTCGACCGTGCCGTCCTGGCGCAGGCGGAGCGGGAGCGGGTGCCCGGCGCAGACGATCTTCAGGATGGCGGAGCCGTCCTCCTGGGGCCACAACTCCCCGTACAGGAGCGTCAGGAAGCGGCTGCGGGCGCCCTCGTCGAGGATCGCGGCGTTCAGGCGCTCCAGGACCGCCGGGCCGCCGAAGCCCTCGCGGGCCAGGAGCCGGAGCGCGTGCCGGGCGAGGCCCGTGACCGCCGCCGCCTCCGGGCCCGTACCGCAGACGTCGCCGATCGCGAAGCCGTACGCGCCGTCGCGGATGGGGAAGACGTCGTAGAAGTCGCCGCCCACCTCATTGCCCTCGCCGGCGGCGCGGTAGATGACCTCGACCTCGACGCCCGGGATCGGCGGGAGGCCCGGCGGCAGGAGGCTGCGCTGGAGGGACTGGCTGATCGCCATGCGCTCCGAGTACAGGCGGGCGTTGTCCAGGGCCAGGGCGGCCCTGCGGGAGAGGTCCTCGGCGAGTTCGAGGATCTCCTGGCGGAAGTGCTCCTCGGCGGGCTTGCCGAGGGTGAGCATGCCGATGACGCGGTTGCGGGCCACCAGCGGAAGCACGACCGTCTCGCCGCCGACCGCGGAGGCCGTCGCGTGCGTGGCGCCGATGCCGCCGCCGAGGCGGGCGGGCTCGGCGAGGCCGAGGCTACGCATGGAGGAGCGCAGGGCGGCCTCGTGGGCGGCCTCCGAGGGTGCGCTCCAGACGCGCGCGCCGGGCGCCGGGACCGGGTCCGGCGGGGCGATGCGGGAGAGGAGGGCCTTGAGGCCGTCGATGCGCTCCTCGTCCTCGTGCAGAACGTACGAGAGATACGGCTCCGAGGACTGGTCCGCGATCGTATAGACAGCGCACCAAGTGGCGAGGGTGGGGACCGTCATCTGGGCCATGAGGGCCAGCGTCTGGTCGCGGTCGAGGGTGCCCGCGAGCAAATCCGATGCCTCTACGAGGAAGGACAGCGAGCCCCGGCGCAGGCGCTCCAGCTCACCGAGACGGGCCGACTCGACGGCCAGGGCGATGCGGTCGGCGGCGAACTGGAGGCGCAGGGCTTCTTCGTTGGAGTAACGGCTGGGTGACTCGGCCGCGACGCCCAGTGAGCCCGTGAGGCGGCCCTCGACCTTCAGCGGGACCGTGACGACCGAGCGCATTCCGGTGCCGTTGAGCAGCGGGGCGGCGCCCGGGACGACCGTCAGGTCCTCGTGTACGGACGGCATGCGGGCCGAGCCGTACCGCCCGGTGCCCGCCTCGACGGGGACGCGGGCGAACCGCTGGCGGGCCGAGGGGAGGCCGGTGGAGGCGCGCACCTCCAGCTCGGTCTCGTCGTCCGTGGCGAGCAGCAGGAACGCGGCGTCGCCGTCGAGCATGTCGCGGGCGCGCTCCACAGTGCGCTGTAGAAGGCCGTCCAGGTCGTCCGGGGCGGGCGAGCCGATGAAGGCGTCGAACGGGTCCGCAGAGCCCACAGAGCCCTGTTCCGGGACCGTGGCGGCGTCCGGGGCGGGGCCGCGCGTCGGGCTCTGCAGGACGGCGCGCTCGTGGTCGCGGACCAGGAGGCAGACCGTGGAGGGTTCGCCGTCGGTGTCGCGCACCCGCAGGTGCGAGGCGTAGACGGGAATGACGCGGCCGTCGGCGCCGCGGATGCCGTAACTGCCCTCCCAGCGCGAGAGGTGCAGGGCCTCGGCGATGCCGGTGCCGGTGCCGGGGGTGTGCGGCCAGGCGGCGAGGTCGGTGAGCGGGCGCCCGGTGACCTTCTCGGCGGCGTACCCGAAGACCGTCTCCGCGTCGTCGTTCCAGCCCGTGATGGCGCCGCCACTGTCGACCTGGACGACGGCGACGCGTACCCGGGGGTCGGCGAGCGGCAGCAGGTCGGTGCTGAGGGCGGGGCCCGCGGAGCGGGTGCCTACCGGGCGTTCGGGCAGATCGAGTTGGAACCAGACCTGTTTGTGCGTGGAGGTGTACTCCACACCCCAGCGGGCCGCGAGCGCGGCGCAGAGCTGGAGGCCGCGGCCGCCCTCGCGGTCCGGGCTGCCCATGGTGCGCGGGGACTGCTGGAGCGGGATCTCGCGTTCCGGGTAGCGGTCGGCGACCTCGATGCGTACGGCGTCGCCGAGGCGGAGGCAGAGCACGTCCGCCGTCGTACCGGCGTGCACGACGGCGTTGGTGACCAACTCACTTGTCAAAACAACCGCATCGTCCACAATGTCCGAATAGCCCCACCCGTGAAGGGTGTCGCGGACAAAGCTGCGGGCGGTCGCTACGGAGCGCCCGACCGGGTCGAAGGAGGCAGCCGCCCGCGCGGTGATCACAGAGCTCCTAGTCTGAGTGTCGACGCCTGGTTCTCCCCTGCTCATGCTGCCGGCCGCCCCTCCGATGCCTGTCGTTCACGTGCCACCGCCCAGCCCGGCCGGACCGGGGTGGTTGGACAGCCAGATGCCAGGTTACTTACCTTCGCCGTCCATGCGGATGCCGGTCGACAGTGTTTCCGCCCGGAGGGTACGGGGACGCTGTGCAAAGCTGCCGAACTGTTATGGCCTGGTTCCGGCATGGTGAAACACTGGGCAGGCTCACAAGGAAAGCCTGAGCGAACCGGCAAGTGGTCGACCCCTGCGGGAGGGACACAGTGGAGTCTGGCGCGGCAGCGCGCGGCACCGGCACGCGCGCGAAGGGCGGACCGTCCCGGAGCAGTCAGCGGAAGGGAACCACCGCGGTGGATACCGCGGCCCTGAACCGGCTGCTCGCCGCCCTCGTGGCCATGCGGGACGGCAATTTCCGCAAGCGGCTGACCGTCTCGTCGGACGGCGTCATGGCGGAGATCGCGGCCGTCTTCAACGAGGTCGCCGACCGAAATTTGCACCTCAGTAGCGAGCTGTCGCGGGTGCGGCGGATGGTCGGACGTGAGGGAAAACTCACGGAGCGGCTCGATCACGGGGCGGCCGAGGGGTCCTGGGCGGCGGCGATCGACGCGTCCAACGCGCTGGTCGACGATCTGGTGCGGCCGGTCTCCGAGGTCGGCCGGGTGCTCTCCGCGGTCGCCGAGGGCGACCTGGAGCAGCGCATGGAGCTCAAGGCGCCGGGTCCGGACGGTACGGCGGCGCATCCGCTGCGCGGGGAGTTCCTGAAGGTCGGCCGTACGGTCAACAACCTGGTCGACCAGCTGTCCCGGTTCACCGATGAGGTGACCCGGGTGGCCAGCGAGGTCGGTACGGAGGGCAAGCTCGGCGGGCAGGCCCGGGTGCGCGGAATGTCCGGTTCGTGGAAGGACCTCACGGATTCCGTCAACACGATGGCGTACCGCCTGACCGCTCAGGTCCGTGACATTGCTCTCGTTACGACGGCGGTGGCGAAGGGAGATCTGTCCCGAAAGGTCACGGTGCACGTGGCCGGCGAGATGCTCGAGCTCAAGAACACCGTGAACACGATGGTCGACCAGCTGTCGTCGTTCTCCTCCGAGGTGACCCGGGTGGCCCGCGAGGTGGGCACCGAGGGCGAGCTCGGCGGCCAGGCGCAGGTGCCGGGTGTGGCCGGGGTGTGGAAGGACCTCACCGATTCGGTGAACCTGATGGCCGGCAATCTGACCGCGCAGGTGCGCGGCATCGCCGAGGTCACGACGGCGGTCGCGAACGGTGATCTGTCCCGGAAGGTCACGGTGAGCGCGCGCGGCGAGGTCGCCCAGCTCGCCGAGACGATCAACCAGATGACCGAGACGCTGCGGACGTTCGCGGACGAGGTCACGCGCGTGGCCAACGAGGTCGGCGCCGAGGGGCAGCTGGGCGGTCAGGCCAATGTGCCGGGCGCCGCGGGCACCTGGAAGGACCTCACCGACTCGGTGAACACGGTCTTCAGGAACCTCACCACCCAGGTGCGGGACATCGCCACGGTGACGACCGCGGTCGCCAACGGTGACCTGTCGCAGAAGGTCACCGTCGATGTCGCCGGTGAAATGCTGGAGTTGAAGAACACCGTCAACACGATGGTGGACCAGCTCTCCGCCTTCGGTTCCGAAGTCACGCGTGTGGCGCGGGAGATCGGTGTCGAGGGTGAGCTGGGCGGCCAGGCGCAGGTGCAGGGCGCGGCCGGTACGTGGAAGGACCTGACGGACTCCGTCAACACGGCCTTCCGGAACCTGACAGGTCAGGTGCGGAACATCGCGCAGGTGACGACGGCGGTCGCCAACGGTGATCTGTCGCAGAAGGTCACGGTCGACGTCTCCGGCGAGATGCTCCAGCTGAAGAACACCGTGAACACGATGGTGGACCAGCTCTCCAGCTTCGCCGACCAGGTGACGCGGATGGCCCGGGACGTCGGTACAGAAGGACGGCTCGGCGGCCAGGCCCGGGTGGACGGCGTCAGTGGTACGTGGAAGGAACTCACGGACTCCGTCAACTTCATGGCCGGGAACCTGACGTCACAGGTACGTCAGATCGCTCAGGTCACGACGGCGGTGGCCCGGGGCGATCTCTCCCAGAAGATCGACGTGGATGCGCGCGGTGAGATCCTGGAGCTGAAGAACACCATCAACACCATGGTCGACCAGCTGTCCGCGTTCGCGGACCAGGTGACCCGGGTGGCCCGCGAAGTGGGTACAGAAGGACGGCTCGGCGGTCAGGCGCAGGTGCCCGGCGTCGCCGGTGTGTGGCGCGATCTGACCGATTCGGTGAACGGCATGGCCGGGAACCTCACCGCGCAGGTGCGGAACATCGCGCAGGTGGCGACCGCGGTGGCCCGCGGTGACCTGTCGCAGAAGATCGACGTGGATGCGCGCGGCGAGATCCTGGAGCTGAAGAACACCCTCAACACGATGGTGGACCAGCTGTCCGCGTTCGCCGAGCAGGTGACCCGGGTGGCCCGTGAGGTGGGCACCGACGGCATTCTGGGCGGCCAGGCCGAGGTGCAGGGCGTCTCCGGCACCTGGAAGGACCTCACGCAGTCCGTGAACGGCATGGCCAACAACCTGACCATGCAGGTGCGGAACATCGCCGAGGTCACCACCGCGGTCGCCATGGGCGACCTCTCCAAGAAGATCACCGTCGACGCCAAGGGCGAGATCCTCGAACTCGTCACCACCGTGAACACGATGGTCGACCAGCTCTCCGCCTTCGCGGAGCAGGTCACCCGCGTCGCCCGCGAGGTGGGCACCGAGGGCCAGTTGGGCGGCCAGGCCCGGGTGCCGGGCGTCACCGGCATCTGGAAGGACCTCAGCGACAACGTCAACCTGATGGCGAACAACCTCACCAGCCAGGTGCGGAACATCTCCCAGGTCGCGACGGCGGTCGCCAACGGCGACCTGACCAAGAAGGTCACGGTCGAGGCGCGCGGCGAGGTCGCGCAGCTCGCCGACACCGTCAACACCATGGTGAAGACGCTGAGTTCGTTCGCCGACCAGGTCACCCGCGTCGCCCGCGAGGTGGGCACCGACGGCATCCTGGGCGGCCAGGCCCGCGTACCCGGCGTATCGGGTACGTGGAAGGACCTGACGGAGTCCGTGAACGGCATGGCCTCCAACCTGACCGGCCAGGTCCGTAACATCGCGATGGTCACCACGGCGATCGCCAAGGGCGACCTCACCAAGAAGATCGACATCGAGGCGCGCGGCGAGATCCTGGAGCTCAAGACCACCATCAACACGATGGTGGACCAGCTGAGTTCGTTCGCCGAGCAGGTCACCAGAGTGGCCCGCGAGGTGGGTACGGAGGGCCAGCTCGGCGGCCAGGCACGGGTGCGGGATGTCGACGGCACCTGGCGCGATCTCACCGAGTCCGTGAACGAGATGGCCGGAAACCTCACCCGGCAGGTGCGCGCCATCGCGGCCGTCGCCACCGCGGTGACCCGCGGCGACCTCAACCTCAAGATCGACGTGGACGCGTCCGGGGAGATCGAGCTCCTTCAGGACAACATCAACACGATGATCGCCAACCTGCGCGACACCACGCTCGCCAACAAGGAGCAGGACTGGCTCAAGGGCAACCTCGCCCGGATCTCCGGTCTGATGCAGGGCCGCCGCGACCTGGAGGACGTGGCCGGCCTGATCATGAGCGAGCTGACCCCGGTGGTCTCCGCGCAGCACGGCGCGTTCTTCCTCGCGCTGCCCACGGACGACAGCCAGGAGATCGGCGCCACCGGCGACAACGACGCGTACGAGCTGCGCATGCTCGGCAACTACGGCTACTCCATGGGCTCGATGCCGACCTCCTTCGCCCCCGGCGAGACGCTGATCGGCACCGCCGCCAAGGAGCGGCGCACGATCCTGGTGGAGAACGCCCCGACCGGCTACCTGAAGATCTCCTCCGGCCTTGGCGAAGCCCCGCCCGCGCAGGTGATCGTGCTGCCGGTGATCTTCGAGGACACGGTGCTCGGCGTGATCGAGCTGGCCTCGTTCCAGCCGTTCACGCAGATCCAGCGGGACTTCCTCAGCCAGATCGCCGAGATGATCGCGACGAGCGTCAACACCATCTCCGTCAACACCAAGACGGAGGTGCTGCTGCGGCAGTCGCAGGAGCTCACCGAGCAACTGCGGGAGCGCTCGGCCGAGTTGGAGAACCGGCAGAAGGCGCTCCAGGCCTCCAACGCCGAACTGGAGGAGAAGGCCGAGCTGCTCGCGCAGCAGAACCGCGACATCGAGGTCAAGAACACCGAGATCGAGGAGGCCCGGCAGGTCCTGGAGGAGCGCGCCGAGCAACTGGCGATCTCGATGCGCTACAAGTCCGAGTTCCTGGCGAACATGTCGCACGAGCTGCGTACGCCACTCAACTCGCTGCTCATCCTGGCCAAGTTGCTCGCCGACAACGCCGAGGGCAACCTCTCGCCGAAGCAGGTGGAGTTCGCCGAGACCATCCACGGCGCGGGCTCGGACCTGCTCCAGCTGATCAACGACATCCTCGACCTCTCCAAGGTCGAGGCGGGCAAGATGGACGTCTCGCCGACGCGGATCGCGCTCGTCCAGCTCGTGGACTATGTGGAGGCGACGTTCCGGCCGCTCACCGCGGAGAAGGGTCTCGACTTCTCCGTACGGGTCTCGCCGGAGCTGCCCGCGACGCTCAACACCGACGAGCAGCGGCTCCTTCAGGTCCTGCGCAACCTCCTCGCCAACGCGGTGAAGTTCACCGACAGCGGCGCCGTCGAGCTGGTGATCCGGCCGGCCAGCTTCGATGTGCCGGACGGCATTCGGGAGCAGCTGCTCGAGGCGGGCTCGCTTCAGGAGGCGGACGCGGATCTGATCGCGTTCTCGGTCACGGACACCGGGATCGGCATCGCGTCCAGCAAGATGCGGGTCATCTTCGAGGCGTTCAAGCAGGCCGACGGGACGACGAGCCGGAAGTACGGCGGTACGGGCCTGGGGCTGTCGATCAGCCGGGAGATCGCCCGGCTGCTCGGCGGTGAGATCCACGCGGCCAGCGAGCCGGGCCGCGGCTCCACCTTCACGCTGTATTTGCCGCTGCACCCCAGCGAACTCCCGCCGCAGGGCTACAGCCAGCTCCCGCCGATCGCCGCCGCGAGCCTCGCGGCCGCGCCGCCGGAGCTGTCCGCACCGGCCGAGCTGGGCGCTGCGCAGGAGCGGCCCGCGCTGCCCGAGGCGCCCGCCGAGGAGGAGTCGCCGGGAGCGGCGGAGAGCGCCACCTCCGCGCCCGCCTCCGCGCCCGAACCCGCCGCGCAGCCGCAGGCGGACCGGTCGCAGCCGCAGTCCGCGCCCGGGACGCTGTTCCGGCGCCGTCGCCGGGGCATCTCCGCCCCGGAGCCGAGGGCCGCGCTGCCCGGGCAGTCGGGGGCGGCGTCGCCCGCACAGGAGCAGTGGACGCCCGCGGCGGAGACGGAGCCCGAGGAGAACCGGACGTTCCAGTTCGGTGGCGAGAAGGTGCTGATCGTCGACGACGACATCCGCAATGTGTTCGCGCTCACCAGCGTCCTGGAGCAGCACGGCCTCTCCGTCCTGTACGCGGAGAACGGCCGGGAAGGCATCGAAGTCCTGGAGCAGCACGACGATGTGACGCTCGTCCTGATGGACATCATGATGCCGGAGATGGACGGTTACGCGACGACTACGGCGATCCGCAGGATGCCGCAGTTCGCCGGGCTGCCGATCATCGCGCTCACCGCCAAGGCGATGAAGGGCGACCGCGAGAAGGCCATCCAGTCCGGTGCTTCCGACTACGTAACGAAGCCGGTCGATCCGGATCACCTGCTCTCGGTCATGGAGCGATGGATGAGCGGAGAGTGACATCGGACACCACATTGCGGACAACTTCTAGGCGGTTGCTGACAGAACGTGGCCGAAGTCGTGTACAGGCCCCGGATTCGGGGAACCTTCTGGTCTCCCACTACGTTTCTGCTACGGGCGCCGTGACATGACGGTGACAGGGTGTGGCGACGAGCGGGGTGCGGCTACCATGACCGGCACAAGGATGGGCGGCGAGACGGAGTCGTCCCCAGGGGCGGCGAACGGCGCCTCCCCAAGTCCTGCGGACAGGGGAGGCCCCATGCCGGGGCGAGGAGGACGGGCCATGGTGCAGAAGGCCAAGATCCTCCTGGTCGATGACCGGCCGGAGAATCTGCTTGCGCTGGAGGCGATCCTCTCCGCGCTCGATCAGACGCTGGTGCGGGCATCGTCCGGGGAGGAAGCGCTCAAAGCGCTGCTCACGGATGATTTCGCGGTCATCCTGCTGGACGTCCAGATGCCAGGAATGGACGGATTCGAAACCGCGGCGCACATCAAGCGACGCGAGCGGACCCGGGACATCCCGATCATCTTCCTCACCGCGATCAACCATGGCCCACATCACACCTTCCGCGGGTACGCGGCGGGCGCCGTCGACTACATCTCGAAGCCCTTCGACCCGTGGGTACTTCGCGCCAAGGTCTCGGTGTTCGTCGAGCTGTACATGAAGAACTGCCAACTCCGGGAGCAGGCCGCCCTGCTGCGGCTCCAGCTGGAGGGCGGCGGCAAGACGCCGGTCGGCGAGACCAAGGAGTCGGCCGGGCTGCTCGCCGAACTCTCCGCGCGGCTCGCCGCCGTTGAGGAGCAGGCCGAGGCGCTCTCCAAGCAGCTCGGTGACGATGCCGCGGACGCCGCCGCGGTCGCCACGGCCGCCCATCTCGAACGCAAACTCACCGGACTGCGCCGGGCCCTTGACGCCCTGGAGCCCGGCACCGGCGCTCCCTCGGTGCCCTCGCAGAACTGACCGGACGGACAGGGCAGCACGGCAGCAGGCCCCTGGGAACACCCCCACGGGCACCCCGCGATCCGTACCGCACTGCCGCCGCCCGCACCGCCACGTACTGCTGAACCCACGTCAGTTGCGCGTCACCGCAAGGGCGACACGAATGGGTGAAGCGGTAGGCACACGTGTCCGCTGTCGCCTCCCCCGGTAACCTCACCCTCATGGCCTCACGTCCGTCCGCAGCCAAGAAGGCGCCCGCGAAGAAGGCGGCCCCCAAGAAGGCTCCGGCTAAGAAGGCCGTGGCCGGCAAGGCACCCGCGAAGAAAGCCCCGGCGAAAAAGGCCCCCGCCAAGAAGGCGGCGGCCAAGAAGCCCGCGCCCGCACCGGCACCCAACCCGACCAGCGGCGTCTACAAAGTGGCGCGCGCCTGCTGGCTCGGCGTCGCGCACACCGTCGGCGCGCTCTTCCGCGGCATAGGACGCGGCGCCAAGGGCCTCGACCCCGCGCACCGCAAGGACGGGCTCGCACTTCTGCTCCTCGCCCTCGCTCTGATCGTCGCCGCCGGTACCTGGTCGCAGCTGCGCGGCCCCGTCGGCGACCTCGTCGAGCTCCTGATCACCGGCGCCTTCGGACGGCTCGACCTGCTCGTGCCGCTGCTGCTCGGCGCGATCGCGGTACGACTCATCCGGCACCCGGAGAAGCCCGAGGCCAACGGGCGGATCGTGATCGGCCTGTCCGCGCTCCTCCTCGGCGTACTCGGCCAGGTCCACCTCGCCTGCGGCGCACCAGGCCGCGGCGAGGGCGGCGAGGCCATAAGGGACGCGGGCGGACTGATCGGCTGGGGCGTCTCCCGGCCGCTGATCTTCACCATGGGCGAGGTGCTCGCCGTACCGATCCTCGTGCTGCTCACCGTCTTCGGGCTGCTCGTCGTCACCGCGACCCCCGTCAACGCCATCCCGCAGCGCCTGCGCCAACTCGGCCGGAGACTCGGCATCGTCCAGGACGCCCCGGAGACCGACGACTTCACCGAGGACGACGTGCGCTACGAGCAGCAGTGGCGCGAGGCGTTGCCCACGCCCACCCCCAGGCGCTCCCGGCGACGCGGCGGCCAGGACGCCGACGGGGACCCGGACGCGTACGACCCCGACAAGGCCGAGGAAGAGGCGCTCACCAAGCGACGCAAGCCGCGTCGGTCAAGCACCCGGCCCGCCGCCGAGCGGCCGCAGGACGCCGTGGACGTGGCGGCCGCCGCCGCGGCCGCGCTCGACGGGGCGGTGATGCACGGCATGCCGCCATCGCCGCTGGTCGCCGACCTCACGCAGGGCGTCTCCGTGGAGCGGCCCGAGCCCACGCCGACACCGGTCCCGGGCGCTCGCGGCACCGGCTCAGGAGACACCGGCTCCGGCCGCGGCGCCGTCTCCGACTCCGTGCCGGACCTGACCAAGGCCGCCCCCGACGCCCCGCGCGACCTGCCGCCACGCGCCGAACAGCTCCAGCTCTCCGGCGACATCACCTACGCGTTGCCCTCCCTCGACCTGCTCGAACGCGGCGGCCCCGGCAAGGCCCGCAGCGCCGCCAACGACGCCGTGGTCGAGTCGCTGACCAACGTCTTCGGCGAGTTCAAGGTCGATGCCGCCGTCACCGGATTCACCCGCGGCCCGACGGTCACGCGGTACGAGGTCGAACTCGGGCCCGCCGTGAAGGTCGAGAAGATCACGGCGCTGACCAAGAACATCGCGTACGCCGTGGCCTCCCCGGACGTCCGCATCATCAGCCCCATCCCGGGCAAGTCCGCGGTCGGCATCGAGATTCCGAACACCGACCGGGAGATGGTCAACCTCGGCGATGTGCTGCGCCTCGCGGACGCCGCCGGGGACGCCCACCCGATGCTCGTCGGGCTCGGCAAGGACGTCGAGGGCGGCTACGTCATGGCGAACATGGCGAAGATGCCGCACATCCTCGTCGCCGGTGCCACCGGCTCCGGCAAGTCGTCCTGCATCAACTGCCTCATCACCTCGGTGATGATGCGGGCCACGCCGGAGGACGTCCGGATGGTGCTCGTCGACCCCAAGCGGGTGGAACTCACCGCGTACGAGGGCATTCCGCACCTGATCACGCCGATCATCACCAACCCGAAGCGGGCCGCCGAGGCGCTCCAGTGGGTCGTACGCGAAATGGATCTGCGCTACGACGACCTCGCGGCGTACGGATTCCGCCATATCGACGACTTCAACGAGGCCGTCCGCAACGGCAAGGTGAAGCCGCCCGAGGGCAGCGAGCGGGAGCTTCAGCCGTACCCGTATCTCCTCGTCATCGTCGACGAGCTGGCCGACCTGATGATGGTGGCCCCGCGGGACGTCGAGGACGCCATCGTGCGCATCACACAGCTGGCCCGCGCCGCCGGTATCCACCTGGTCCTCGCCACCCAGCGCCCCTCGGTCGACGTCGTCACCGGCCTCATCAAGGCCAACGTGCCGTCCCGGCTCGCATTCGCCACCTCCTCGCTCGCCGACAGCCGCGTCATCCTCGACCAGCCCGGCGCCGAGAAGCTGATCGGCAAGGGCGACGGTCTCTTCCTGCCGATGGGCGCGAACAAGCCGACCCGTATGCAGGGCGCGTTCGTCACCGAGGACGAGGTGGCCGCGGTCGTCCAGCACTGCAAGGACCAGATGGCCCCGGTCTTCCGGGACGACGTCACCGTAGGCACCAAGCAGAAGAAGGAGATCGACGAGGACATCGGCGACGACCTCGACCTGCTGTGTCAGGCCGCCGAGCTGGTGGTGTCCACCCAGTTCGGGTCGACCTCGATGCTCCAGCGCAAGCTCCGCGTCGGCTTCGCCAAGGCGGGCCGCCTGATGGACCTCATGGAGTCGCGGAGCATCGTGGGGCCCAGTGAGGGCTCCAAGGCCCGTGACGTCCTCGTCAAGCCGGATGAATTGGATGGAGTGCTCGCCGTGATCCGCGGGGAGACTTCTGGGTAGGGGCGTAAGGATTCGGCAGGCAAGCAACCGTTTCCCTTTGGCGTACGTCAAGTTGGAGAGGGAGACGGGCGGTTGTCCCACTGTCGGGATGTCCGGCCATTCCGATGGCGTACAAACTGCATCCGCCCGCTTGCCCCACCCTTTCGTACCCCCTCTAGACTGAACGTCCAGCAGGTGGCTACACGCTCGAAAGGCGCACTCGTGTCCATCGGCAACTCCCCTGAAGACGACCGCCCTTCGATCCCCGAAGACGACCATCCTCCGGTCGCGGACGACCACGCTCCGGTCGAAGACGACCACACCCCGGTCGAGGACGACCATGCTCCGGTCGAGGACGACCGGCCTTCGGTCGGCCGTGCCCTCCAGGAGGCCCGCATCCAAGCGGGGCTCACCGTTGACGCTGTCAGTTCGGCGACGCGAGTGCGCATCCCGATCGTGCATGCGATCGAGGAGGACGATTTCTCCCGCTGCGGCGGCGACGTGTACGCCCGCGGGCACATCAGGACGATCGCCCGCGCCGTCGGCACCGATCCGGCGCCGCTGCTCGAGCAGTTCGACGACGATCACGGCGGGCGGCCCGAGCCCACCCCCGCGGCGCCGCTGTTCGAGGCCGAGCGGATCCGGCCCGAACCGCGCCGACCCAACTGGACCGCGGCCATGGTCGCGGCCATCGTCGCCGTGATCGGCTTCGTCGGCTTCACGATGTTCGGCGGCGGCGAGACCGGCAAGGGCGCGAACAACCCGGTGGCCGAGGGCGCGCCGTCGGCCGGCAAGCCCGAGACCAACCCGAATCCGCCCAAGCCGACCAACCCCAAGCCCGACCCGGAGGAGAGCGCCATCGCGGGCGCCCCGAAGGACAAGGTCACCGTGATGGTGCAAGCCGAGGACCCGCCCGGCAGCTGGATCTCGGCCAAGGACCACAACGGCAAGATCCTCTTCGACGGGCTGCTCAAGCCGGGCGAGTCCAAGTCGTTCACGGACAAGGAGAAGATCGACCTCGTGCTCGGCAACGCGGGCGCGATCAAGCTGTACGTGAACGGCAAGGAGACCGGGGACAAGTTCCGGACCGGCCAGGTCGAGCGGCTCTCGTACACCAAGGACGACAACGGCGAGCCGCAGGTCGGCTAGCTCCCGCCGTTCGATCGGGGTCCGCGCCCACAGGGGTGCGGGCCCCGAACGCGTTCCGGAACACCTCGCGGCGGGGGCCGGGGCGGGGACAAAGTACGCTTGCCCCTATGCCCGAACGCCGTACCGTCGCTCTCGTCACACTTGGCTGCGCCCGTAACGAGGTGGACTCGGAGGAGCTCGCAGGCCGCTTGGAGGCGGACGGCTGGCAGCTCGTCGAGGACGCCGAGGACGCCGATGTCGCCGTCGTGAACACTTGTGGTTTTGTCGACGCCGCCAAGAAGGACTCCGTCGACGCCCTCCTCGAAGCCAATGACCTCAAGGATCACGGTCGTACGCAGGCCGTGGTCGCCGTCGGCTGCATGGCCGAGCGGTACGGCAAGGAACTTGCCGACGCGCTGCCCGAGGCCGACGGGGTGCTCGGCTTCGATGACTACCAGGACATTTCCGGCCGCCTCCAGACCATCCTGAGCGGCGGCAGCGTCGAGGCGCACGCGCCGCGCGACCGGCGCAAGCTGCTGCCGCTGAGCCCCGTCGAGCGGCAGGGCGGCGCGGACGGTGTGGCGCTGCCCGGGCACGCTCAGGAACCCGACAGCGCGGCGCCGGCGGACCTGCCCGAGGGGCTTGCCCCGGCGTCCGGGCCGCGTGCGCCGCTGCGGCGCCGTATGGGTTCGTCCCCGGTGGCGTCCGTGAAGCTGGCCTCGGGCTGTGACCGGCGGTGCTCGTTCTGCGCCATCCCGTCCTTCCGCGGCTCGTTCATCTCGCGCCGTCCCAGCGACGTACTGAACGAGACCCGCTGGCTCGCCGAGCAGGGCGTGAAGGAGATCATGCTGGTCTCCGAGAACAACACCTCGTACGGCAAGGACCTCGGCGACATCCGGCTCCTGGAGTCGCTGCTTCCGGAGCTGGCGGCGGTCGACGGGATCGAGCGGGTGCGGGTCAGCTATCTGCAGCCCGCCGAGATGCGGCCGGGGCTGGTCGACGTCCTGACCTCGACCGAGAAGGTCGCGCCGTACTTCGATCTGTCGTTCCAGCACTCCGCGCCCGGGGTGCTTCGGGCGATGCGGCGGTTCGGGGACACCGACCGGTTCCTGGAGCTGCTCGACCAGATCCGGGCCAAGGCGCCGCAGGCCGGGGTCCGGTCCAACTTCATCGTGGGCTTCCCGGGCGAGACCGAGGACGACGTCGCCGAGCTCGAGCGGTTCCTGAACGGCGCGCGGCTCGACGCCATCGGGGTCTTCGGCTACTCCGACGAGGACGGCACCGAGGCCGCGACGTACGAGAACAAGCTGGACGAGGACGTCGTCGCCGAGCGTCTCGCGCGGGTCTCCCGGCTCGCCGAGGAGCTGACCGCGCAGCGGGCCGAGGAGCGGGTCGGGGACACCGTGAGCGTGCTTGTGGAGTCCCTGGATGGCGAGGACGGTGCTTTTGGGCGGGCCGAGCACCAGGCGCCGGAGACGGACGGCCAGGTGGTGTTCGCCGATGGGGCGGGCTTGACTGTCGGTCGTATGGTCGAGGCAAAGGTGATCGGCACGCTGGGTGTCGACCTGGTGGTCGAGCGGCTGGACGGCGCGGCCGAGCTGGCCGGTGTGACCGGCGCGGCCGGTGGCGCAGGCTCTGAGGAGGCGGGCAGATGACCGGAGTCCCGGCATCCGCGGCGGGTGGTACCGGGCGGAACCCGGCACCCGGCGGCAAGCTGGGTGCTGCGGCCGTCAATCAGGCCAGCCTGTGGAACATCGCGAACATCCTGACCATGGTGCGGCTGCTGCTGGTACCGGGCTTTGTGCTGCTCATGCTCGGGGGCGGCGGGTACGACCCGGCCTGGCGCGCGTTCGCCTGGGCGGCCTTCGCCGTCGCCATGATCACCGATCTCTTCGACGGCCATCTGGCGCGTGCGTACAACCTGGTCACCGACTTCGGCAAGATCGCGGACCCGATCGCGGACAAGGCGATCATGGGTTCCGCGCTGATCTGCCTCTCCTGGCTCGGCGATCTGCCGTGGTGGGTCACGGGCGTGATTCTCGGGCGGGAGCTGGGCATCACGCTGCTGCGGTTCTGGGTGATTCGTTACGGGGTCATTCCGGCCAGTCGGGGCGGCAAGCTCAAGACGCTCTCGCAGGGCATCGCGGTCGGGATGTACATCCTGGCCCTGACCGGGCCGCTGGCCACGCTGCGGTTCTGGGTGATGGCTGTGGCCGTTGTCCTGACCGTGGCGACCGGGCTCGACTATGTGAAGCAGGCGGTTGTGCTGCGGCGGCGCGGGCGGCAGGAGGAGACGACCGCGCGGGACGAGCGGGAGCAGGACGCGTGAGCCGGGCGGTCGGGGCCGGTGGCGGGGCCGGGAGGCCGACTGCCGGGAAAACGGCCGCGCAGCAGGAAGCCGCGAGGCGGGGAGCCGAGCGGGCATCGGCCGGGCAGGAAGCGGTGCGGGAAGGGGCGGCGCGAGAAGTGGCGTCGCGGAAAGTGGCGGCACGGGAAGTGGCCGTGGCGGAGCCGCCCGCGCAGGATGTGGCCGCCGTGGTGCTTGGGCTCCTGAGGGAGCGCGGGCAGACGCTCGCCGTCGCCGAGTCGCTGACCGGGGGCCTGGTGGCGGCCGCCGTCACCGCGGTGCCGGGGGCCTCGAAGGTGTTCCGCGGCTCCGTGACCGCCTATGCGACCGAGCTGAAACAGCAGGTGCTCGGGGTCGACGGCACCCTCTTGGCCGAGCGCGGGGCGGTGGACCCCGAGGTGGCCGAGGCGATGGCGCGGGGTGTGCGCCGGGCGCTCCGCGCGGACTGGGGGATCGCCACCACGGGCGTCGCCGGGCCCGGTCCGCAGGACGGCCGGCCGGTCGGCACGGTGTACGTCGCGGTGGCCGGTCCTCGCCGTGGCGGCGCTCCGGAACCTGGGAAAGTCGCCGGGCTGCGGTTGAACGGCAGCCGTACGGAAATCCGTAAGGAAAGCGTACGGAGCGTGCTCGAACTGCTCGCAGACGAACTGATCGAAAATGTGCGAGCACAGGATACGGAACAGAACGGGGGGAATTGATGTTTGCAGCCATGAGTGAACACGACATCGCTCCCCGCACGGCCGCGGCACAAGGCGGTACGGTGGGGCGTGAAGGATGCGGTTACGCGGTCCGAGGAGGGAGCCACCGATGATTCTGCTCCGTCGCCTGCTTGGTGACGTGCTGCGTCGGCAGCGCCAGCGCCAGGGCCGTACTCTGCGCGAAGTCTCCTCGTCCGCCCGAGTCTCGCTCGGCTATCTCTCCGAGGTGGAGCGGGGGCAGAAGGAGGCTTCCTCCGAGCTGCTCTCCGCGATTTGCGACGCGCTGGACGTACGGATGTCCGAGCTCATGCGTGAAGTGAGCGACGAACTCGCACTTGCCGAACTGGCCGCGTCGGCGGCGGCCGGTGAGACGGTGCGCGAGCCGGTGCCCGCCCCAGTGCGTCCAATGCTGAACACGGTCTCCGTGACGGGTGTGCCACCCGAGCGCGTGACCATCAAGGCGCCCGCCGAGGCCGTCGACGTGGTGGCCGCCTGAGGCTGCCGCGCGCTCGACGTCCGCTGGGACGTCGGCAGAAGTGTGCTTGAGCGTGACGTGTGAGGCCCGACCGGATTTCGGTCGGGCCTCTTTCGCGTTGTTTTTTGCTTCAAGATGCCTCCTTTTGGTCGTAATGCCATGGTTGATGGGAGTTCGGCCGGAGTGTCGGACCTTGTCGTCGGTGGTGTCCGATCCGGATCCGGGAGGAATCGCATGTACGTCGTGAAGAGTCCGCTGCCCGACGCTGACCTGAAGACCGTCTCCGAGGCCCTGCAGGGCGCCCTCGTCGATCTGGTGGACCTCTCACTCGTGGCCAAGCAGGTGCACTGGAACGTGGTCGGGCCGCGCTTCCGCTCCGTCCATCTCCAGCTCGACGAGGTCGTGGACAGCGCGCGGACGCACTCCGACACGGTGGCCGAGCGGTCCGCGACGCTGGGGGTCTCGCCCGACGGGCGGTCCGGGACGGTGGCCTCGGCCAGCGGGATCGGCAGTGTGCCGGACGGCTGGGTCAAGGACGCGGACGCGGTGCGGACTCTGGTGGACGCGCTCGGCGCGGTGATCACGCGGATGCGGGAGCGGGTGGATGCCACCGGCGAGGCGGACCCGGTCAGCCAGGACATCTTCATCGGCATCACGGCGGATCTGGAGAAGCATCACTGGATGTTCCAGGCGGAGAACGGCTGAGAGGTTGTTCGGACCGCTCGGGTCTGCTCTGTTCTGGACTGTTTGTTCTCGTTCTTGTTCGGTCCCCCCCGGGTGCTGTGCTTCTTGTGCTTCCTGCGCTTCCCGTGCGCCCTCCCCGTGGGTGAACGTGCGGGTTTAGCGTCGGCCGGAGGAGGCTTCCATGGCTTGGCGCGGGGCTCGAAGGGGGTCGGTCCTGAGGCTGCTCGGCGTTGCCGTGGCCCTCGGGGGCGGCGTGGTGTGGTGGTGGGCGGTGCTGCGGCTTGCCGTGGTGCCGCAGGCGGCGGGCACCGTCGAGGGCGTCGTCGTCGCGGGAGGCTGGGGACTCAGTCTGCTGCCGGTGCACTGTGTGCCGTGGGCGCAGGCCGTGGGAGAGCGGGCCGCGAAGCGGCGGTCCGCGCGCGGACCGTCCGTGCACCGGCGGGTGGTGGTCCGGCTGCGGGCCGGGGTCACCACGGCATGGCGACGCCGCCGTTCGGGCGGAGGATCTGACCGGTCGTGAAGGAGGCCGCGTCCGAGGCGAGGTGCAGCACGGCCTGCGCGATCTCCTCGGGGCGGCCGACGCGGCCGAGCGGCGCCATCCTCGACATCAACTCCTCGGTATGCGCCTGGACTTCGCTGTTGTTGTGCCGCTCGGTCATCGGGGTGCGGATCCAGCCGGGGGCCACCGCGTTGACGCGGATGCCGTGCGGGCCCAGTTCGGTGGCCAGGGTCTTCGTGAGCTGGACGACGGCCGCCTTGGCCGCGCCGTAACAGAGCAGCCCGGGGGCGCCGGTGTCGACGGCGCCCGAGGCCATGGTGACGATGCTGCCGCGCGTACCGGCCGCGACCATGGCCCGGGCCGCGTACTGGCAGGCGTACAGGATCCCCTTGAAGTTGATCGCGAGAACGCGGTCCAGGTCCTCGTCGGTGGTCTCCAGGACGGGGCTGCTGTGCATGACACCGGCCACGGCCACCAGGATGTCGAGCCGCCCGGTGGCGCGCGTGGCCTGCTCGACGGCGCTCCGGAGCTGGGCACGGTCGGTGACGTCGAGGCGGTGGGTGTGGGCGGCCTTGGCGTCGGCGGTGGTCTTGATGGCGGTAGCGGTCTCGTGCAGACCGTGCTCGTCGCGGTCCGCGCAGTGCACGGTGGCGCCCGCCTCGGCGAGCAGTACGGCGGTGGCGCGGCCGATGCCGCTCGCGGCGCCGGTGACGAACGCGGTGCGGCCGGTGAGGTCGTACGCCATGAGGGGCATGGACGGACCGTACGAAATGATCTGACGGGGCGTCAATTGATGGGAGAGGGCGGGGGAGAGGGAGGGGAAGGGGGAGGAGGGGAGGGATGGAGGCCCAAGGGAGCGGGGATCAGGGAGTTGGTCCCTGTTGGCAGCGGGGGCACCAGTACGTGGGGCGCTCGCGGCCGGCCTCGCCCTGTGGGGCGGTGCGGAGGGAGGTGCCGCAGCGGAGGCAGGGGCGGGGTGCGCGGCCGTACACGTACACGGCCGCCTCGCCGCGGCGGCCGGTGGTGTTTCGGACTGGGCGGTTCCGGTTGGCTTCTAGGAGCTTCTTGGCGGCGGTGACCAGGCGTTCCGGGCGGGGGAGTTGACCGATCGGAAGCCAGGGGGTGGCGCCGACCAGGAAGCAGACCTCGGACTTGTACACATTGCCGATGCCCGCGAGGTTGCGCTGGTCGAGCAGGGCCTCGCCGAGGGGACGGTCCGGGCCGCTCAGGAGGTTGCGCAGCGCCTGATCCGGGTCCCAGTCGGGGCCGAGGAGGTCCGGGCCCAGGTGGCCGACGGCCCGGTGCTCCTCGGTGGTGCGGAGCAGTTGGAGTACGGGGAGGCGGTAGCCGACGGCCGTGTGCTCGGCGTTGCCGAGGATCGCGCGGATCTGGTGGTTGGGGCCGCCGCGCCAGCGCTCGCCGGGGGCGTAGACCTTCCAGGAGCCGTCCATCTGAAGGTGCGAGTGCAGGGTGAGGCCGCCCTCGACCCGGGCGAGCAGGTGTTTGCCGCGCGGGGTGACGTCGAGGACGGTACGCCCGGTGAGGTCCGCCGTGGCCAGCTTGGGTACGCGCAGGTCGGACCGGGTCAGGGCGCGTCCGGCCAGGGCGGCGTGCAGCCGGTCGGCGGCCTGGTGGACGGTGTCTCCTTCGGGCATGAGGCTTCGATCCGGGTTGTGGGCGGGGTTTTGTCAGGGGTGGGAGATCCAGTGTCAGGGGTGGGAGATCCAGGGTGCCTTGTCCGTCTGGAGCCGAGGGGGCCTCAGGGGGTGTCTCCCTGATCCGCAAAGACCTGATCCGCAAAGATCGGAGAGACACCCTCTGGGCCGTCAGGCGCGCAGGCGTAGGCCGCGGGGTGTCGGCAGGAATCCGGCTCCTTCCAGGAGTGTGCCCAAGGGGGCGGTCAGGGCGGCCGCGCCGTTGATCCGCTCCACCGTGACCGTGCCCAAGGTGCCCGCGCGGGCGGCCGCGGCCAGGGCCTCGGCGGCGGCGTTCAGCCGGGGGTCGTCCAACGGGGCCGCGGCATCGGCGGCTTCGGGGGTGGAGGGCCAGGCGAGGAGCGTACGGCCGCCGCGCTCCATGTAGAGCGTGAGCTCGCCGTCGACCAGGACGACCAGGGAGCCCGCCTTGCGGCCCGGCTTGTGACCGGCGCCCGTCGGGGGCTCGGGCCAGGGGAGCGCGCCGCCGTACGCGTTGGCCGGGTCGGCGGCGGCGAGGACCACCGCGCGCTCGGCCGGGGCGTCCCCGCGGTCGCGGGCGTTCGCCGCCGCGCGCAGCCGGTCCACCGCGCCGTCCATCGCGAACTGGGTGGCGCCCAGGCCCTCGACGACATAGCCGCGCCGTGCCTGGCCGCTGTCCTCGAAGGCGGACAGGACGCGGTACGTCGCCGCGAAACCGCCCTCCACTCCTTCGGCGGCGACGGCGCCCCGGGTGACGACGCCGTGCCGGTCGAGGAGGGTGCGGGCCAGGGCGTGGGCGCGCACGGTGGGGTCCGGCTCGCGTTCGGGCAGCAGCGACCACCGGCCGGTGACGGTGGGCGGGCCGGTGCGGGAGACGGGCCGTCCGCCCGTTCTCGCCGCTGCCGTGAGCGAGCCGTACCGTCCGCGGGGCACGTGGCGCTTGGCGCGGTGGGCCGTGGCACCTGCGGTGCGGCCCGAGCCGAGCAGGGCGCGCATGGGGGCCAGGGTGTCGTTGGTGAGCCGACCGGACCAGGCCAGTTCCCAGAGAGCGTCGGCGAGTTGAGGGTCGGTGGCGTCCGGGTGCGTGGTGGCGCGGACCTGGTCGGTGATCTGCCGGAAGAACAGGCCGTACCCACCGGAGAGTGCCGCCATGATCGACTCCTGGAGGGCGGTGAGCTCCAGGGGGTGCGGCTCGGGCAGCAGCAGGGGGGCGCTGTCGGCGAGGTAGAGGGAGACCCAGCCGTCCTTGCCGGGCAGGGCGCCCGCCCCGGCCCAGATGACCTCGCCGGTGGTGGTGAGCTCGTCCAGGAGCGCCGGGGTGTAGCCCTGCACCCGGGAGGGCAGGACGAGCTTCTCCAGGGCGGAGGCGGGGACCGAGGCGCCCTGCAGCTGCTCGATGGCGCGCACCAGGCCGTCCATGCCGCGTAGGCCCTGCCCGCCGACGTGCTGCCACTGCGGCAGGAACCCGGCGAGCGCGGCGGGCGGGACCGGCTCCAATTCGTGCCGCAGGGCGGCCAGGGAGCGACGGCGGAGCCGCCGGAGGACGGTGGCGTCACACCACTCCTGGCCGATGCCCGCGGGGTGGAACTCGCCCTCCATGACTCGGCCGCTCGCCGCCAGACGCCGCAGGGCGCCCTCCGTGACCGCCGTGCCCAGGCCGAAGCGGGCGGCCGCGGTGGCGGACGTGAACGGGCCGTGCGTACGGGCGTACCGGGCGAGCAGGTCGCCCAGCGGGTCCTTCACGGGCTCCGTGAACGCTTCCGGTACGCCGACGGGGAGCGCGGTGCCGAGGGCGTCGCGCAGACGGCCCGCGTCCTCGACGGCCGCCCAGTGGTCGGCGCCCGCGATCCGGACGCGGATGGCGCGGCGGGCGGCGGCCAGTTCGTCGGCCCACTGCGGTTCGGCGCCGCGCTCGGCCAGTTCGGCGCCGGTGAGCGGGCCGAGCACGCGGAGCAGGTCGGCGACGCCCTCGACGTCCTTGACCCTGCGGTCGTCCGTCAGCCACTGCAGCTCGCGCTCCAGCTCGGTGAGCACGTCCGCGTCGAGCAGTTCGCGCAGCTCCGCCTGGCCCAGGAGCTCGGCCAGGAGCCGGGAGTCCAGGGAGAGCGCCGCGGCCCTCCGCTCGGCCAGGGGTGAGTCGCCCTCGTAGAGGAACTGGGCGACGTACCCGAAGAGCAGCGAGCGGGCGAACGGCGACGGCTCGGGGGTGGTCACCTCGACGAGGCGGACCCGGCGGGCGGTGATGTCGCCCATGAGCTCGGCCAGGCCCGGGACGTCGAAGACGTCCTGGAGGCACTCGCGGACCGCCTCCAGGACGATCGGGAAGGAGCCGAACTCGCTCGCCACCTCAAGGAGTTGGGCCGCGCGCTGGCGCTGCTGCCAGAGCGGGGTGCGCCGACCGGGGTTGCGGCGGGGCAGCAGCAGGGCCCGGGCGGCGCACTCGCGGAACCGGGAGGCGAACAGGGCCGAGCCGCCCACTTGGTCGGTGACGACCCGGTCGACCTCGCCCTGGTCGAAGACGACGTCGGCGGCGCCGACCGGCGCCTGCTCCGCGTCGTACTCCGTGCCCGCATGTCCTGTGTGTGCCGGATCCTGGTCGAGCAGGTCGAGGCCCATCAGGTCGGCGTCCGGGAGGCGCAGGACCAGGCCGTCGTCGGCATGCATCACCTGGGCGTCCATGCCGAACCGCTCGGTGAGCCGGGCGCCGAGGGCGAGTGCCCAGGGAGCGTGCACCTGGGCGCCGAAGGGGGAGTGCACCACGACCCGCCAGTCGCCCAGCTCGTCACGGAACCGCTCCACCACGATCGTGCGGTCGTCCGGGACATGGCCGCAGGCGGCGCGCTGCTCCTCCAGATACGCCAGGACGTTGTCCGCGGCCCACGCGTCGAGCCCCGCGGCGGCGAGCCGGTGACGGGCGTCCTCCTGGGGCAGGCCGCCGATCTCGCGCAGGAACGCGCCGAGCACGCGGCCGAGTTCGAGCGGGCGGCCCAACTGGTCGCCCTTCCAGAAGGGCAGCCGTCCGGGCACACCGGGCGCGGGGGAGACCAGGACGCGGTCGCGGGTGATGTCCTCGATCCGCCAGGAGCTGGTGCCGAGCGTGAACACGTCGCCCACGCGGGACTCGTAGACCATCTCCTCGTCCAGCTCCCCCACACGGCCGCCGCCCTTCTTCGGGTCGGCGCCCGCGAGGAACACCCCGAACAGGCCGCGGTCGGGAATGGTGCCGCCCGATGTGACGGCCAGACGCTGCGCCCCGGGGCGGCCCGTGACCGTACCGGCCACGCGGTCCCACACCACGCGCGGGCGCAGCTCCGCGAAGGCGTCCGAGGGGTAGCGGCCCGCGAGCATGTCGAGGACGGCTGTGAACGCCGACTCGGGCAGCGAGGCGAAGGGCGCGGCACGGCGGACCATCGCGAGCAGGTCGTCCACCTGCCAGGTGTCCAACGCGGTCATGGCGACGAGCTGTTGGGCAAGCACGTCCAAGGGGTTGGCGGGCACCTTCAGGGACTCGATGGCGCCGGAGCGCATCCGCTCGGTGACGACCGCGGACTGCACCAGGTCGCCCCGGTACTTGGGGAACACCACGCCCGTGGAGACCGCGCCGACCTGGTGCCCGGCACGGCCCACGCGCTGCAGCCCGGAGGCCACCGACGGCGGCGACTCGACCTGCACGACCAGGTCCACGGCGCCCATGTCGATGCCCAGCTCCAGGCTGGAGGTGGCGACCACCGCAGGCAGGCGGCCCGCCTTCAAGTCCTCCTCCACGAGGGCGCGCTGCTCCTTGGAGACCGAGCCGTGGTGCGCGCGGGCGAGCACCGGCGGGGCGCCCTTGGCGGCGCCGGACTCGGCCATCAGCTCGGCCGGGGAGTGGTGCTCGGGCAGCGGCTCGCCGGTCGCGCGCTCGTACGCGATCTCATTCAGGCGGTTGCACAAGCGCTCCGCGAGGCGGCGGGAGTTGGCGAAGACGATCGTGGAGCGATGCGCCTGGACCAGGTCCGCGATCTTCTCCTCCACGTGCGGCCAGATGGAGGGGCGGTCCGCACCGGCACCATCTCCGCTCGCGTCCGCGACCGGGGAGCCGCCCAGCTCGCCCAGGTCCTCGACCGGCACCACTACAGAAAGGTCGAACTCCTTGCCGGAGTGCGGTTGGACGATCTCGACGCGGCGCTGCGGGGAGAGGAACCGGGCCACCTCGTCCACCGGGCGGACCGTCGCGGACAGGCCGATCCGGCGGGCGGGCCGGGGCAGCAGCTCGTCCAACCGCTCCAGGGAGAGCGCCAGATGGGCCCCGCGCTTGGTGCCCGCGACCGCGTGCACCTCGTCCAGAATCACCGTCTCGACGCCGGTCAGCGCCTCGCGCGTGCTGGAGGTGAGCATCAGGAACAGCGACTCGGGGGTGGTGATCAGGATGTCCGGGGGCCGGGTGGCCAGGGAGCGGCGCTCGGCGGCCGGGGTGTCACCGGAGCGGATGCCGACCCGCACCTCGGGCTCGGGCAGGCCGCGGCGCACGGCCTCCTGCCGGATGCCGGTGAGCGGGGAGCGCAGGTTCCGCTCCACGTCCACCGCGAGGGCCTTCAGGGGCGAGACGTACAGGACCCGGCAGCGCTTCTTCGGGTCGGCGGGCGGCGGGGTGCGGGTGAGGCCGTCGAGCGCGGAGAGGAAGGCGGCCAGGGTCTTGCCCGAGCCGGTCGGGGCCACGACAAGGACGTCCGACTCCGCCTCGATGGCCCGCCAGGCGCCCTCCTGGGCGGCCGTGGGCGCGGAGAAGGCACCCGTGAACCAGCTGCGGGTCGCGGGTGAGAACGAGTCGAGCGCTGTCCCTGCCATGTCCCCCATCGTGCACCGCCCCACTGACAATCGGCTGGACCTGCGTAAACGCCGCCTTGGACGGGGCCGGTCGGATGCGGGGACTGCTGCGGCGGGGGCGCGGTGACGTCCGCGGCGGCGGCAGCTCGGCCGTGGTGACTGCGAGAAGGTGACTGCGAGAATGCGGGCATGGCCGAGGGAACGGGTATGGCCGACGACATACGGGGCGCTGCCGACGACGTGCGGGGCGGTGATGGGACGGCGGGGGCCGGGGTCGTGCGGGGCGGTGACGAGAAGGCGGGGGCCAGGGCCGGGGACGTGCGCGGCGGCGTGCGGAAGGCGGGGCGCCGGGGGCCGGGGGCCAGGCGTGCCGACGTACGAGAGAGCGCGGAGGAGACACCGGGCGGGCCCGGCCGGGAGTGGGCGCGGTACTGGCAGCACGAGCAGCTGCCCGGCATCGACCTGCTGCGCGCCCGCTACGTCCGGCACTCCTTCGCCCGGCACAGCCATGAGGGCTATGTGCTGGGGGCGGTCTCCGGTGGCGTCGAGGACGTCCAGATGCCTGGCGGCACCGTGCACGCCGTGCCCGGCACCGTCGTCATGATCAACCCCGAGGTGCCGCACTCCGCGCACGCGGGGACCCCGGAGGGCTGGGTGTACGCCACGCTCTACCCCTCCGCGCGGGTCGTCGCCGACATCGCCGCCGAGACCACGGCCATCCGCGGCACCGTCGGCTTCACCGAGGTCGACGTGCCCGACCCGCAGGGCGCCCGGCTCATCCGCGAGGTGCACCGGGCCGCCGAGGAGGGCAACGCGCTCGCCGCCGACAGCGTCCTGCGGATCCTCGTGGCCCGGCTGCTGCGCCGCTACGGAGGGCCGCTGCCCGCCCGCACGCCGGGCTCCGCCGGGGTGCGCAAGGCCGAGCTGGCCCGCGAGCTGCTCGAGGAACGCCTGGCCGAGCCGCCGACCCTGGAGGAACTCGCCGCCGAACTCGGCACCAGCCCGTTCGCGCTGCTGCGCGCCTTCAAGCGGCAGTACGGCCTGCCGCCGCACGCGTGGCTCACCAACGCGCGCGTGCGCAAGGCCCGCGCCCTGCTCGACGCCGGGACGACGCCCGCCGCGGCGGCCGTCGCCGTCGGCTTCACCGATCAGCCGCATCTGAACCGGCACTTCACCCGCATCGTCGGGGTGCCGCCCGGCGCCTACCAGCGGGAGCGCAAGAACGTACAAGACCGGGTTCCGGAGCTCCGCCTACCGTCTCCGACGTGGCAGAACAGACAGCATCCGCAGCTATATGTCCCGGAGACGACCTTGATGGTTCCGTCGCCGAAAACGGAAACGGGAACGGAACCGGGAGCCGAGTAGGACAGGACACCGGGCTACCGGGCCCCGACGGGCAGGAAGCGGCCAAGCCGGACCGGGCCGTCGTACGCGACTCGCTCGGCGTCGGCCTCGCCGTCGGGCTCTCCGGGTTCGCGTTCGGTGTGACCTCGGTCGGCAACGGCCTGACGCTGCTGCAGACCTGTGCGCTCAGCCTCCTGGTGTTCACCGGCGCCTCGCAGTTCGCGCTGGTCGGGGCGCTCGCGGGCGGCGGCAACCCGGTGACCGCAGCCGCGGGCGCCTTCTTCCTCGGCGTGCGCAACGCGTTCTACGGTCTGCAGCTGTCCCAGCTGCTCCAACTGCCGTGCGCGGTGCGGCCGTTCGCCGCCCACTGGGTCATCGACGAGACCACGGCCGTGACGCTCGCCCAGCCCTCCCGGCGGGCCCGGCGCCTCGGCTTCGCGGTCACCGGCCTCACCTTGTACGTGCTGTGGAACCTGACCACCCTGATCGGAGCGGTCGGCGCCGAGGCCATCGGTGACACGGACGCCTGGGGGCTCGACGCCGCCGGGCCCGCGACCTTCCTCGCGCTGCTCGCGCCGATGCTGCGCACGGCGACCGAGCGGGCCGTCGCGGTGCTCGCGATCCTGCTCGGCCTCGGGCTCCTGCCCGTACTGCCCGCGGGCGTGCCGGTCCTGGTGGCGGCCCTCGCCGCGCCCCTGGTGCTCTACGTGGAGGGCCGACGGACCGGCGTACGGGACAAACACCACGCGCCACACGGCGAAGCGCACACCCCACACGAGGACGCCCAAGCGCTCCAGGACGAAAACCACGCACCACAGAAGGACGACCGTTGAACATCTGGATCGCCATCGCCCTGACCGTCGTCGGCTGCTACGCAGTGAAGCTGATCGGCCTTCTGGTCCCCGCCGGTGTCCTGGAGCGTCCTCTCGTGCAGCGGCTCGCCGCCCTGCTCCCCGTGGCGCTGCTCGCCGCGCTCACCGCCCAGCAGACGTTCGCCGAGGGCACCGAGCTCGTTCTGGACGCCAAAGGTGCGGGGCTGGTGGCCGCCGGGATCGCGTTCCTGCTGCGGGCGCCCTTCCTGGTGATCATCGCGGCCGCCGTCCTCGTCACGGCGGGCATACGGGCCCTCGGCTGACCGCGACGCCGGGCACCGGTCAGTCGCGGTCGGAGGGCGGGCGCGGGGCCGGGGGCCGGGTGGGACGGTCCAGGCTGCGACCGTAAGCGCGCAGGGTGCGCAGCGCCTCGACGGTGACGACCGGCCGCCGCTCCAGAGCGGTGCCCGGCGCCCACTGGCGCCCGCGGACCGGCCAGCCACCGTCCTCGGCCTGCTCGCCCTCCAGGCGGTCGAGGGAGCGGGCCATCTCCTCGTCCGTGAACCAGGAACGGGCCAACGACTCCGGCACGCGCGCGTAGTCGTGCGGAAAGTACGGCTCGCCCGGGGCGGTCTCAAAGGCGACGGAAAACTCCCCGAGCCGCCCCGGGGCGAGCACCGCCAGGCGCTGCTCCCTGACCAGGCGGCCGAGCCGGTCGGCCGCCGCCCGCGCGCGTGCCCGGTCCGGGGCGCCGTCCAAGAAGGCGACGGCCGCCCGTACCTCGCGCGGGTGCGGCTTTTCCAGGGATTCGACCGTCGCCCAGCAGTAGTCCGTGGCGCGGAACAGCCACGCGTGCCAGACCTCGTTGCGGTGCAGCAGGCCCACCACCGGCCCGGTGGCGATCAGGTCGCTCGGCGGGTCGTCCACGATCGCGACGCCGGGCGCCATGGGGTAGCCGCGCTGGGCGGGATGGACCGCGGGCAGCGCGCCGTCCGGGGTCGACACCGCGGACAGGTAGCGGCACACCCGCTCCACCCGGCGGCCCGCGCAGCGCCCGATCGCGTCCAGGACGCGCAGCGCGTGCGCCGTGTGCAGCGGCTGGCTCACGGGGCCGCGCAGATCGGGCTCGAGCCCGTGTCCGTAGCCCTCGTCCTCGGTGCGGTACGCGTCCAGGGCGGTCTCGACCGCGTCGGCGGAGCCGCTGAGGAAGTGGTGGGCGAACCTGCGCTGCTCGAGCACGCGCGCGGTGAGCCACATGAAGTGCTCGGCGCGGGCGAGCCTGGAGAGCGGGGGAAGCGGGGCGCCGACGGGTCCTGCGGGCGCTCCTGATGCTCGGGATTCGGCCATGCACCGAACCGTAGGGCGGCGGGTTTCTCCCCGGCAGCCACTCCGGCCCGGGCCCACCCTCAGGGGCTGGATACTGGAGTCATGCGGTTGACGGTCTTCTGGGAGCGGATGGCGGAGCAGTTCGGCGCGGGATACGCCGACTCCTTCGCGCGCGATCACGTGATGTCGGAGCTCGGCGGGCGCACGGTGCACGAGGCACTCGATGCCGGCTGGGAGACCAGGGACGTCTGGCGCGCCGTGTGCAGCGCGATGGGCATCCCGGAGACGGAGCAGGGCACGATCCCGTCCGACCGCAGGTGAGGAACGCCACCTGAGGGTGCGCGGGCGGCGCGTGCCTGCGGCTCTGCCGGGACCCGGGCGGCGTACGGCGGGCACGTGTGCCCGATTGTCGGTTGCGTACGCGAGACTGGCTCCGTGGCACCCAGTGAAGACACGCTCCAGGACGCGGTACCGCCGCCGAAGATGCCTGCCGAGACGCCCGAGAGGGCTGAGCGGCCGACTCCGGACTGGCGGGACGGCCGTATGCCCCGGTGGCTGCCGAAGGCGATGATTCTCGCCCTCGGTCTGATCGCCTGCTTTCAACTCGGCAGCTGGGCCTTCCACCAGCTCACCGGGCTGCTGATCAACATCCTGATCGCGTTCTTCCTGGCGCTCGCCGTGGAGCCCGCGGTGAGCCGCATGGCGCAGCGCGGGATGCGCCGCGGCTTCGCCACCGCGCTGGTCTTCCTGGGCGTGATCATCGCGGGGGCCGGGTTCGTCGCGATGCTGGGCTCGATGCTCGCGGGCCAGATCGTGGACATGGTCGAGGACTTCCCGGAGTACCTCGACTCGGTCATCAGCTGGATGAACACGACCTTCCACACCTCGCTGTCCCGGGTCGAACTACAGGACAGCCTGGTGCACTCGGACTGGCTACAGAAGTACGTCCAGAACAGCGCCAGCGGCGTCCTGGACGTCTCCGCGCAGGTGCTCGGCGGGCTCTTCCAGATCCTGACGGTGCTGCTGTTCTCGTTCTACTTCGCGGCCGACGGGCCGCGCCTGCGCCGCGCACTGTGCTCCGTACTGCCGCCCGCCAAGCAGGCCGAGGTGCTGCGGGCCTGGGAGATCGCGGTCGACAAGACCGGCGGCTACCTCTACTCGCGCGGCCTTATGGCGCTGATCTCCGGCATCGCGCACTACATCCTGCTCCAGTCCCTCGGGGTGGCCTACGCGCCCGCGCTCGCGGTGTGGGTCGGCCTGGTCTCGCAGTTCCTGCCCACCATCGGTACGTATCTGGCGGGCGCGCTGCCGATGCTGATCGCCTTCACGGAGGACCCCTGGTACGCGCTGTGGGTGCTCGCGTTCGTCGTGGTCTACCAGCAGTTCGAGAACTACATGCTGCAGCCCAAGCTCACCGCGAAGACCGTGGACATCCATCCGGCGGTGGCGTTCGGGTCCGTCATAGCCGGTACGGCGCTGCTCGGCGCGGTCGGCGCGCTGATCGCGATTCCCGCGGTGGCCACGCTCCAGGCGTTCCTCGGTGCCTATGTGAAGCGGTACGACGTGACGGACGACCCGCGCGTGCTCGGCCACCGGGGCCGGGGCGGACCGCCGCTCGCCCGGCTGCAGCGGGTGCTGCGCACGACGAGCCGGAACACGGAGCCGAAGGACGACCCGGCCCCCTCCGCGGACCTGCCGCCGGACGAGCCGGTCCCGTCGGAAGCGCCCGCCCGGCCCTGAAAGAGGCGGGCCGCCGTCTCTCCCGTAAGGGCGCCGTCGGGACCGACCGTCTCTCCCGAAGGGTCATCGGGCGTCTCCATAGGGGTTGTTCGGGTCGTACGGGCGGGAGGCCGGGCCACGCGCGCGTGCGGACCGGGCGACGAACAGCGGCACGGCCACCGCGCCCGCGAGCGCGAGGTAGAGCGGCATGAGCTTGAGGACGAACGGCATGTCCGCGCCGAAGGCGGCATGCGCGGTGACCCCGATGGCCACCGCGACCAGCTCACCGGCGACAAAGCCGCCGACGAGACCACCGAGCACGGCGAGTGCGTACTTCATGAGAACTCCTGGGACCGGATACGGGCTGGTGACAGCGGTACGAGTGGTGGCTCAGAGGTACGAGGGGCGTGTGACCCGGTGCCGGAAGGTGCGCCACGTCCACGCCTGCACGGCGACCAGGAGTGGCGTGACGACGAGCAGCGCGGGCACCAGAAAGGCGAGCGTCGCGCCGTCCGCGGCCGAGCCGCGCAGCGGCAGCCCGGCGCCCGCGAGCAGCGGGAGCGCGGCCATCAGGACGGCGGTCAGGGCGAAGGACTGCCAGGGCCCGCCGGAGCGGCCCACAAGGACCCGCGCGCGTGCGTACGGATCCCCGGTCAGGCGCAGCGCCGCGAAGCCCAACCCGTGCGCCGCGAACAGGGCGGCGACGGCCAGTGCGGTGAGCACCGCGCCCGGGCCCGTGGCCACCTCGCCCGGCGTGCCACCGAACAGCGCGGCGAGCAGCCAGCCCCAGGCGAGCGCGAGCGTCCAACTGCCGCACAGCACCGCCCCGTCGCACAGCGCGCGCCAGCGCCGCCCACCGGCCCGGCCGCGCAGCCACAGACCCGCGTCGCGCACCACCCAGCCCGCAAGCAGCGGCACGACCACCACGAACTGGCCGCTCAGAAGCTCCCCTTCAAGATCCGGGAAGCAGCCGATGAGCAGCCCCGCCACAGCGATGAGCCACACCTCGTTGCCGAGGAAGAACGGCGCGAACGACGCGATCACCAGGCGGCGCTCGGCGTCGCCGCGCCCCAGGTACGGGGCGAGCATGCCGGTGCCGATGTCGGCGCCCGCGAGCACGAAGTAGCCGACCGCGAAGAACGCGAGCAGGGCGACGGCAAGGGTTGCGGTGTCCATCGGAAAACGGCGCTCCTTCAGTAGCTCGGGGCGGGCAGCGAGGCGGCCGGATCCGCACCGTCGGCGCGCTCGTTGCTCCCGAGCGCGGTCCCGGCCGGTCCCACGCGCGCGTGCCGCATGAGAAGCCAGCCATTGACGGCCGTGAGCAGGGCGAACAGGACGGTGAAGGTGATCAGGGAGGCGCGCATCGCGCCCGGGGAGAGCCCGGAGACCGCGTCCTCGGTCTTCAACAGGCCGTACACCACCCAGGGTTGACGGCCCGCCTCGCGGAACACCCAGCCGCTGATCATCGCCACGTACGGCAGCGGCACCGCGGCCATGAGCACCAGGTGCCAGAGCCGGAAGCGGTACACCGCCCTCCGGGAGCAGGCGAGCGCGGCACCGGCCAGGCAGAGGTACATCATCAGGGCGAAGGCGAGCAGCATCACCGTCCCGGCGCCGCGCGTCCACGCCTCGGACGGCACGTAGTCGCCCGGCCCGAAGCGGGCCACCATCTCGGCCTGCAGCCGGGCGACGTCGGCCGACTTCCCGCTGAACACCGCCTCCTTCATGGGCTGTAGCGCGGCCAGCTGCACCCCGCCGAAGGCCGCCGTGACGAACAGCGCGGGCAGCGAGACGTACACCCCGGTGCGCAGGCCGCGCCGGAAGAACTCCCACTCGGGCGTGCGCCGGAACAGGTGGTACGCGCTGACCCCCGCCATGAAGAAACCGGCCGTCAGGAGCGCTCCGGCCGCCACGTGCCCGAAGGCGAGCAGCGCGCTCGGGTTGGTGAACACGGCCGTGGTGTCGTCGAGGACGAGCCTGCCGTCCTCGCCGCCCGTCGAGCGGTGCCCCACCGGGTGGTTGAGGAAGCCGTTGGCGACCAGGATCCAGTACGCGGAGGCGTACGCGGTGAGGGTGACGACCCAGATCAGGGCCAGGTGGACCCACCGGTTGAACCGGTGGAAGCCGAAGATCCACAGGCCGAGGAAAGTCGACTCAACAAAGAAGGCGACGACGGTCTCCAGGGCCATGGAGGCGCCGAAGACATCACCGGCGTAGTGCGTGAGCCCGCTCCAGCTCAGTCCGAACTGGAACTCCATCACGATGCCCGTGACGATGCCGACCGCGTAGTTGATGACGTACAGCTGGCCCCAGAACCGCACCATGCGCGCGTGCAGCGGGCTGCCGCTCAGCGTCGCCCGGGTCTGCAGGCACGCCAGGAGCGTCGCCAGGCCCAGGGTGAGGGCGACGAACAGGAAGTGTCCGCCCGCCGTGAGGGCGAACTGCAGCCGCGCGAGGTCGAGGGTCTGGGGAGTCACGCCGTCAGCGTCGGCGTACGGCTGTGCTGGGTGCGTCGGCCGCCGGTGGACAGTGGGCGTACCCCGTCAGTTGTGGGTGCCCACGCGCGCGTACCGCGAAAGTTGCGTCCACGCGCGCGTGGCGCCGGTGTGGACCTGCCCTGACGGACTCCGGAGAGACTTAGGCGAGCCAGCCCGGCGTGATCATCCCGGACTCGTACGCGAGGATCACGAGCTGGGCGCGGTCGCGTACCGCCAGCTTGGTCATGATGCGGCTCACGTGGGTCTTCGCGGTGGCGGGCGAGAGGACCAGGCGCTGGGCGATCTCGTCGTTGGAGAGCCCGGCGCCGACCAGGCCCATGACCTCCCGCTCCCGCTCCGTGAGCGCGTTGAGCCGGGGGCTGGGGTCGGGCTGCTTGGTACGGCCCGCGAACTCGGCGATCAGACGGCGGGTGACGGCCGGGGCGATCAGGGCGTCTCCGCGCGCCACCACCCGTACGCCGTGCAGCAGTTCCATCGGCTCGGTGTCCTTGACCAGGAAACCGGAGGCTCCGGCGCGCAGTGCCCCGTACACGTAGTCGTCCACGTCGAAGGTGGTGAGGATGACCACGCGGACCCCCTCAAGAGAAGGGGCGGCGGTGATCCGGCGGGTCGCCTCCAGGCCGTCGATCCCGGGCATGCGGATGTCCATCAGGACCACGTCCGGGCGGAGTTCGTGCGCGAGGGCAAGGGCCTGCTCGCCTTCCGCGGCCTCGCCCACCACCTCGATGTCGTCCTCGTCGTCGAGCATCGAGCGGAATCCGGCCCGTACGAGGGTCTGGTCGTCGGCGAGCACGACGCGGATCATCGGTCACCTGCCAGGGCGGTCATCTCGGCGCTCTCCTCGGTTTTCGGAGGTGTTCGTTCGGAGGTGTACAGAGGTCTTCGGCGGTCGCGGGCGATCTTGGGCGGTTGGGCGGTCATCGGGCGGCGCTTCCAACGGCAGTCGCGCGCTGACCCGGAAGCCCTTCTCGGTGTTGTCGGCGGTCAGTTCACCGCCCAGGGCGCAGGCGCGCTCGGTCATGCCGCGGATGCCGCTGCCGTGCGCCCCGGCGTCGGGCGAGCCCCGGCCGTCGTCCTCGATCCGGACCCGGACGTCGTCGTCGGTGTAGTCGACGGTGACGACGGCGCCGTACGCGTGCGCGTGCCGGGCCACATTGGTGAGCGACTCCTGCACGATCCGGTACGCGGCCAGGTCGACCGGCGGCGGCAGCGGGCGCGGGGTGCCCGTCGTCCGGGTGCGCACGTCAAGGCCCGCGCTCCGGGCCCGTTCGACCAGCTCGGGCAGGCGTGCCAGGCCCCCGGCGGGCGCGGTCGGCGCGGACTCGTCGGCCCGGCGCAGCACGCCGAGCGTGGCCCGCAGCTCGCCCAGGGCGTCCTTGCTGGTCGACTTGACCGCCTTCAGGGCCTCTTCGGCGGTGGCGAGCCCGGCCGCGGGACTGTCCGGGCTCCGCTTCTTGCCGAGCCGGTGCAGGGCGGCGCTGGACTGCACATTGATCAGCGAGAGGCTGTGGCCGAGGACGTCGTGCACCTCGCGGGCGATCCGCAGCCGTTCTTCTGTAGCGCTCTGTTGGGCCCGTGCCTCCTGCTCGCGCTCCGCGGCGAGCGCCCGTTGCCGCACCTCTTCCAGGTACGCGGCGCGGGTGCGTTGCGCACGGGCGAGCACGAGCAGGCTGAGCAGCCAGCCCGCCAGCATCATGATCGACATGTCGTCGACCTTGCGTCGGCCCGGCTCCTGCAGGACCTCGCCGTAGACGACGAGCAGTACGGCGACGATGCCCAGGGCAACGGCCGCGGTGAACCGGCCCGCGGCCGCCGCGGAGTAGAGGGCGATCACGAAGGTGAGGGTGAGCGGCCCGTCGTACGCGCTGATCGGGTAGTACACGGCACAGGCGAGCAGCGTCACGACGGTGACGGTGACCGGGAACCTGCGGCGGAAGTAGACGGCGGCACAGGCGAGGCCGACCAGCGCCCAGCCGACGGCCGACTGCCCGAGGGTCTCGGACGTGCCCCGCATCCCCCATACGGTGCCGGCCAGGACGGCCACCGTGACGGCGAGCGTCACGGCGAGGTCCTTGGCGCGCTCGGACAGCGCGGGGCCGCGCGGTGCCGGGGGCGGGGGGAGGGCCATGTCCCGAAGGATAAGCGCGGGCGTGGGCGGCCGGAGGCTCGTGCCCCGGCCCTTGGGGCTCATGTCCGGCCCGCCCTTTAGGGGGTCACGTCCTGCTCGGCCCTCGGGGCTCACTTACTGGGTGTCAGCACACTCTGCGCGAGGCGTGTCAACGCCGCCTTGATGTCCGCGGGGTCCATGCCCCGCTGCCGCTGGTGCGCGAACACCTCGGGGGCCAGCGGCGCGAGGAGTACGTCACACAGGGGCTCGGGTCCGGGCACGCGCGCGTCGCGCAGCAGCGCGAGCACGTGCAGCCGCCAGAAGCCGTACGCCCCCGTGGTGTAGCGCGCGGGGCCGGTCTCGGTGGCGAGGGCCAGGTCGATGTGCTGGTCGAGCAGGTCGGTCATCGCCGCGTAGAAGGCGGCGAGCCGTTCGGCCGGTGGCGCACCGGGCCCCAGCGGCGGCGGGCCCTGCATCAACTGCTCCTGTAGCGCGCGCTCGTGCTCGTCGAGCAGGGCGGTGGCGATGGACGCCGTGTCGGGATAGCGGCGGTAGAGCGTGCCCCGCCCGACCCCGGCCGCGCGGGCGATGTCCTCCATCGTCACCGTGCGCGGGTCCTTCTCGGCGAACAGGTGCCGGGCGGCGTCGAGGACCTTGGCCCGGTTCCTCGCGGCGTCCGCCCGCTCCGACTTCGTCATGTGACCACCGTACGGAATAAGTGGACAGCGCGTCCAGTTGTGTGTCACCGTCCAACCGGACACGGTGTCCGGTTAATTCTCGGGAGGGGATCCGCATGCCCGCACTGCTCCACCTCGACGCGAGCGCTCGGCACACCTCGTTCAGCCGCGAGCTCGGCAACACCTTCGCGACGGCCTGGTGCGCGGCGCACCCGGACGGCACCTACGTGCACCGGGACCTCGCGGCCGACCCGGTGCCGCATATCGGTGCGGCGTGGACCGAACTGTGCGACTACGTGCTCGAGCACCGGATCACCGACATCGACCGCTACAAGGAATCCGTGCGTACCCCGGCGCAGGCGGAGGCGTGGGCGGTGGTCGAGCCGCTGCTCGCCGAACTGGTCGCGGCCGACGTCGTGCTCATCTCGGCGCCGATGTACAACTTCTCGATCCCGTCGGCCCTGAAGGCGTGGATCGACCAGGTGACCTTCCCTCGAATGTCGCTGGCCGGGCGGAAGTTCGTCGTCGCCGGAGCCAGGGGCGGCGCGTACGGGCCGGGGATGCCGCGCGAGCCGTACGACCATCACGAGCGCTATCTGCGCCACTTCTTCGCCGGTCACTACGGCGTCGAGGGTGACGACGCGGTCTTCCTCAACACCGAGTTGGTCAACTCGCTCCTCGACCCGGCGCTCGCCGAACGCCGGGCGCAGCACGAAGAGTCCCGCGCCGCGGCCCTGGCGGCGGCCCGTTCTCTGGGAGGTGAACTCTGATGACCTGGGCCGTGCTGATCGCCGCGGGCCTGGTGGAAGTGGCCTGGTCGCAGAGCATCAAGCCCACCGAAGGGTTCACCCGGCCGCTGCCGACGCTCATCTCCCTGGCTCTGATGACGGGCGCGGTCTACCTGCTGTCGAAGTCCATGGAGAGCCTGCCCGTGGGCACGGCGTACGCGGTCTTCACCGGGATCGGCGCCGTCGGCGCGATCGCCCTCGGGATCGTGGTGCACAAGGACCCCGTGTCCGTCGGCCGGATCGCCGCGGTCGCGCTCATCGTCGGCGGCGTCCTGCTGGCTCGCACCACGGAGTCGGAGTGATGAGAGCGGCCCGCATCAGAAGTGATGAGAGCGGCCCGCATCAGAGCGGGGTGAGGACGCAGAACTCGTTGCCCTCCGGGTCGGCGAGGACCGTCCACGACACGTCGCCCTGACCGACGTCGATGTCGGTGGCGCCGAGAGCCCGCAGCCGGGCCACCTCCGCCGCTTGATCGTCACCGGGATACGGCCGGAGGTCGAGATGGATGCGGTTCCACACGGTCTTCGCGTCGGGCGTGCGGAGGAACTCGAGATACGGGCCGACACCCTTGGCGGAGCGCAGCACCGCATGATCGTCGGTCACCTCGTGCAGGGCCCAGTCCATCGCCCCGCCCCAGAACCGGGCCATGGCCCGCGGATCCGCGCAGTCGACGACCACCGCGGCCATCGGCCCGGTGTCCCGGTAGATCGATCGAGGCTCCAACACGCAGAACTCGTTGCCCTCCGGGTCGGCGAGGACCGTCCACGGGACGTCGCCCTGGCCCACGTCGCCGGGCGTCGCGCCGAGATCCTTGAGGCGCGCGACCAGGTCCGCCTGATGAGCCGCAGAGGTGGTGGCGAGGTCGATGTGCACGCGGTTCTTCACCGTCTTGGGTTCCGGGACCGCAAGGACGTCGACGCAGACGGCGCTGGAGTCGGGATAGGTGAAGCCCTCGGGTTCGACGTTGGTCTCGTCGGGTCCGTCGCCGGTGACGTTCCAGCAGAGTGCCGCCGCCCAGAACCGGCCGAGCGCGGAATTGTCCCGAGCCTTCATCGAAATCTGAACAAGCCGCGTCGCCATGCCGCCGATCCTATGCCCGCACGGATCAGGAGCCGCCGAGGTGCTCCGCGCACCCGCCACCGGTACCGCTCGCAACTGCCTGTCGGTCTTGACGGACCTGCCCGTCGGTCTTGACGGAGGGGACCAGCGCACGGGCACCGCTCAGCGTCGCTCGGACCTGAACAATGCGTCGACGATCCGTCGGAGCACCGCCTCCTCCTGGTCGGCGGCTTCTGTCCGCTCGTACTCGGTGAGTGCAAGGCCGCCGAGGGTGAACTCGCAGGTCAGTGCCCGCACTGCCGCGAGCAGCTCCGCTACGCCGAGTCCGCCGGGCTCGGGTGTGCCGACGGCCGGGAATACCTCAGGGTCGAGGACGTCGAGGTCGATGTGGACGTACACCGCGTCGGCGCCGGTGGCGCGCACGGCGGCCAGGAGCGGCGCCGGGTCTGCCAGCTGCTCGACGCCGAGGTGCCGGATGCCGCGGTTGTCGACCAGGTCCTGTTCGCCCGGGTCCAGTGACCGCGCGCCCGCCAGCACCACGCGGTCGGCCGACACGCTCCGCACGGGCCGCAGGCCCTCCGGCCCGTCGCCGAGGAGCGCGCGCAGCACCATGCCGTGGAAGGCTCCGGATGGTGATGACTGCGGGGTGTTGAGGTCGGCGTGCGCGTCGAACCACACCAGCGCCAGCCGGTCCCCGAATGCGGAGAGCGCGGCCTCGACCGGGGCGAGGTCGACCGCGCAGTCGCCGCCGATGGTCACGGTTGGCTCGCCGGGCGGAACCTCGGCCAATGCCGCGCGCACCGCTCGCAGCTGCCGCTCAAGCACATCGGCGTTCCGCACACCATCCCGCGGCTCACCGGAGCTGTTGTCGAGCGCGACGGAACACCGCCGACCTGCGGGAACCAGCTCGGCGAGCCAGGTGGCCCCACTGTGCAACCGACGGGCCGTAGGTGCCCCCGACCCCTGCCACTGCGCCACCTCGAGTACGAACGGACCGGACACAACGTCCCCCCCTCCACGACGATCGACGCAGCCTACGCCGACGTCGCAGCGTGCCGTGTGGTGCGCTTGACACGAAAATCGAACATCCATTCAGATGGACGTACCAGCCGCACACCGGTCCCGAATTTCCAAGGGTTTTCCGGGGCTCTCCGGGGTTTGCCGGCAAGTTATCCACAGGCCGGAGCCGGCGTCGGGGCGCATTGTCAGTGGCAGGCGTTAGCGTCTTGGACGTGAAGCGATCGACTCAAGCAAACCGGGTGGAGCCCATGGCAGGAACCGACCGCGAGAAGGCGCTCGACGCCGCGCTCGCACAGATTGAACGGCAATTCGGCAAGGGCGCCGTGATGCGCATGGGCGACCGGACCCAGGAGCCCATCGAGGTCATCCCCACGGGGTCGACCGCGCTCGACATCGCGCTCGGCGTCGGCGGCATCCCGCGCGGCCGCGTGGTCGAGATCTACGGACCGGAGTCCTCCGGTAAGACGACGTTGACCCTGCACGCGGTGGCCAACGCGCAGAAGGCGGGCGGCCAGGTCGCGTTCGTGGACGCCGAGCACGCCCTCGACCCCGAGTACGCCAAGGCCCTCGGCGTCGACGTCGACAACCTCATCCTGTCCCAGCCGGACAACGGCGAGCAGGCCCTGGAAATCGTCGACATGCTGGTGCGCTCCGGCGCTCTGGACCTGATCGTCATCGACTCCGTCGCCGCCCTGGTCCCGCGGGCGGAGATCGAGGGCGAGATGGGCGACTCGCACGTCGGCCTCCAGGCCCGCCTGATGAGCCAGGCGCTCCGGAAGATCACCAGCGCCCTGAACCAGTCCAAGACCACCGCGATCTTCATCAACCAGCTGCGCGAGAAGATCGGTGTGATGTTCGGCTCCCCGGAGACCACGACCGGCGGCCGCGCGCTCAAGTTCTACGCCTCGGTCCGGATCGACATCCGCCGCATCGAGACCCTGAAGGACGGCACGGACGCGGTCGGCAACCGCACCCGCTGCAAGGTCGTGAAGAACAAGGTCGCACCGCCCTTCAAGCAGGCCGAGTTCGACATCCTCTACGGCCAGGGCATCAGCCGCGAGGGCGGCCTGATCGACATGGGCGTGGAGCACGGCTTCGTCCGCAAGGCGGGCGCCTGGTACACGTACGAGGGCGACCAGCTCGGCCAGGGCAAGGAGAACGCCCGGAACTTCCTGAAGGACAACCCCGATCTCGCCAATGAGATCGAGAAGAAGATCAAGGAGAAGCTGGGCGTGGGCGTGCGACCCGCCCCGGACGGCGAGCCGGGCGCGGACGCGGCGGGAGCTCCGGCCGATGCCGCGGCGAAGGACGCGAAGGAGGCCAAGGACGCGAAGTCGGTCCCGGCACCGGCATCGAAGGCCAAGTCGACCAAGGCCGCGGCGGCCAAGAGCTGACCCGTGACACGGCGAACGGAATGGCCGGAGGAACCGGCCGAACCATGCGCCGGGTACGGGGACGACACGTGGACCGACCCCGGGCGGCGGGGCCGCTCCACGCGGGGCGGCCGAGCCCGGAGCAACCGGGGGCGCGCGGCCGCGGCGAGACACGACTCGGCGACGACGGGCTACGAGGCGTGGGGCGACGCGGAGTTGGACGACCGGGCGTCGGACGGCCACACGCTGGACGGCTTCATGCCGGACGACCAGGACTGCGGTTCCCCCGACCCGTCGAGGGCCGGGGAGGGGGGACCGCGTAGGCGGGGCCGCGAGCGCGAGGCCGACCCGGCCGAGCGGGCACGGGGGATCGCCCTGCGGCTGCTCACCGGTGCCCCGCGGACGCGGAAACAGCTCGCGGACGCACTCCGCAAGCGAGAGATCCCGGACGACGTCGCCGACGAGATGCTCTCCCGCTTCGAGGAGGTCGGCCTCATCGACGATTCGGCCTTCGCGGACGCCTGGGTGGAGTCCCGGCACCGCGGACGCGGCCTCGCCCGGCGTGCGCTCGCGCGGGAACTCCGTACGAAGGGCGTCGACTCCGCAACGATCGACGAGGCCATGGGACAGCTCGACACCGAGCAGGAGGAGGCCACCGCCCGGGACCTCCTCGCCCGCAAGCTCCGCTCGACCCGCGGCCTCGACCGGGACAAGCGCTTCCGCCGCCTCGCGTCCTTCCTCGCGAGAAAGGGCTACCCCGAGGGCATGGCGCTCCGCCTGGTCCGGGAGGCGCTGGAGGCAGAAGGCGACGAAATGGGGGAGGACATGGGGGAGTTGGGGACCATGGGGGACCCGTGAGGTCGGCGGTCCCGGTCGGGCCGCGAGGCTGACTGCTCACGGACCACCACCGGGCGCGGGGGGCTCGGTGGCGGGAACGGAGACGGGGAGGCCGGCGGTGCGCCAGGACTGGAAGCCGCCGATGACGTCCGTGGCGCGATGCAGGCCGAGGTGGTGCAGGGAGGCCGCGGCCAGCGACGAGGCATACCCCTCGTCGCAGATCACCACGGGGCGGAGGTCGTGATGCGTGGCCTCCGGCGTGCGGTGGCTGCCCAACGGGTCGAGTCGCCACTCGAGTTCGTTCCGCTCGATGACCAGGGCGCCGGGGATCAAGCCGTCGCGCTCGCGGAGTGCGGCGTACCGGATATCGATGAGGAGGGCGTCATGTGACGTAAAGGCTTCATACGCGGCTCGCGGGTCGAGTCGGTCGAGGCCTTCGCGGACCCGTTCCAGGTGGTCGTCGATGGAGACGGGAGCGGGGCGGGTGGGGGTGCGGCCGGTCACTGCCAGTCCTCCGGGCGTTCGACCTGCTCCAGCCTGAGTACCGGGCCCGTGCGGCTGAACCGGCGGATCAGGGGGAGCGGCGGGTAGTAGGCGTGGACGGAGATCGCGTGGTCGGACGGGGACTCGTTGAGTACCTCGTGCACATGGTGGCGGCCGAAGGCGCGGCCGGAGCCGGTCGGCAGGTTCCGCGTGCGGTCGACGTCGGCGGCCAGTTCGAGGGACTTCCAGCCGCCGCTCGGGAGGCGCACCGCCAGGGAGTGCTCGGTCAGTTCACCCGCCGCCGTGGTGAAGGCGCCCACCGACTCGGCGTGGTCGTGCCAGCCGGTGCCGGTGCCCGGGGGCCAGCCGATGATCCAGGCCTCACTGCCGCCGGGCCCCTCGATGCGCAGCCAGGTGCGGCCTTCGGGGTCGAGCGGGAGCGAGGCGATGAGGTCGGTGTCCGCGGCGATACGGCGGACGAAGTCGAGGAGTTGTGCGGAGGTGGGAGCCGTTTCGGAGGCGTGGGGTGCCGATGTGGGTGCCGAGGTGCCTACTGAGGTGCGTACTGAGGTGGGTGCCGTTGCGGGAGCTGATGCAGACATGAGTGCCGTCCTGGAGAACGCTAGGTTCGGAAGTCCTGGAGGCCGGTCCTGAAGGCCGAAGATCGGTCGTGAAGCCCTGAGGCGGAAGCCCTGAAGCGAGGGGAGACCGGCCGTGGTCGCGGGCGCGTGTACGAGCAACGGCGCCCGCGGGAAGCGGAGTTCAGCAGGACGTGGGACACACGCAGCCCGCGTAGCGGAGCAGGTCCATATGGACCCTGCGCCACAGGCGTCGGCTGGTGTCACTCATGATCCGGAGTAGAGCACGGGACCCCGTGACGGTCAAGTGCGGTCCGCTGCCCGAACCCCTTCTGCCGGGACCTCTTCTGCCGGGACCAGTTCCTGTCCGGGCGGTCCGGCCTGCTCGACCGGTCCGGATTGCTCGACCGGTCCGGAGCGCTTGCCCTTCTCCGGGTGCTCGGCGCCGTCAGTCCGCCCGGTGTCCTCGGCAGTCGGCTCGTCGTCCGCGGTTTCGCCGCCGCCTCGTGCCGAGTCCGCCGCCGCGTACAAGTCGGCCGGGTGGACGCCCGCGAAGGCGGTGACCAGGTGGCCGTCGGGGCGGATGAGGAGGACGGTGTGGGCCGCGGCGGCGGGGTAGTTCTCGGCGACGAGTAGTTCGGCGCGAACCGGAAGGGCCGTCACGGCGGCGGCGAGGCGGGGCATGACGCCCGCGGTGAGCCAGTGGCGCCGGTCCCAGACGCTGGTGCCGGGGGCGACGAGGACGACGAGAAGCCGGTCGTGGCCGAGCCGTTCGCGGAGCCGTACCGTCGCCCCGTCGGGGGCCGTGACCGGGACGTCCGTGACCGGTGCGCCTGGTTCCATACCGACAGGGACGGTGTGTGAGGAGGCCGTAGCCGGGGAGAGGGGTGAAGCGGGGTAGGAAGGGGGCGCGCCGAGCGGGCCGCGGCCCAGATGGCCGTCGGTGAGCAGCGTGTCGTGGCCGCGGGCGGCGCCCGGGACGTAGGCGCGCAGGCCACCGCCGCCGCGCAGTATCGGAAGGGCCTGGTCGGCGGCGCGCAGCCGGGCGGCGACGGCGGTGCGGCGCTCGGCCTCGTAGCTGTCGAGCAGCGTGTCCGCGGCGCGGTCCGTCGTGCCGCGGTGCCAGCAAAGGGCCAGTTTCCAGGCGAGGTTGTCGGCGTCCCGGAGCCCTTCGTCGACGCCCTGGGTGCCGAGCGCGCCGAGCAGATGCGCCGCGTCCCCGGCGAGGAAGCAGCGCCCGGCGCGCCACTTGCGGGCCAGGCGGTGGTGGACGGTGTGGACGCCGGTATCGATCAGGTCGTACGGGGGTGTGGTGCCGCCGCACCAGCCCGCGAGGGTGTCGCGGATGCGGGCCACCAGGGCCTCGGGCGTGACGAATTCGCTGCGGGCGGGCAGCAGCCAGTCGAGCCGCCACACGCCGTGCGGGAGCGGCCGCGCGGTCACCTCGGCAGCGGCGCCCGGCCAGGGCGGCAGCCGGTGCAGGAGCCCCTCGCCGGGCCAGGGGAGTTCGGTGCGCAGGGCGGCGACGGCGTGCCGTTCGACGGCCGTACGACCCGGGAAGCGGACGCCGAGCAGCTTGCGCACCGTCGAGCGGGGGCCGTCGCAGCCGACCAGGTAACTGCCACGCCACCACGTGCCCTTGGGCCCGCGGGTGTGCACGGTCACGCCGCTCGCGTCCTGCTCCACGGAGTCGAGGCGGCTGTCCACGGCGACCCGGACGAGACACTGCTCGGCGAGGGCGGCCCGCAGGGCGGTGGTGAGGGTGTGCTGCGCGAGGTGTGCGGGGGGAGCCCCGGCGGAGTTGACGCCCGCGTCGTCCCCCGAGCCGTTCTTCGCCCCGGCTCCTGGCGCACCCCTCTCACCATCGCCCAACTCGAAGGCCAGGCAACGAAGTTCCTGCCTGCGGCGGTGGGAGCGGAAGCCGGTCCAGCGGGCGGCGGCGAGCTCCGTTCCGGTGAGGCGTTCGACGAGGTCGGCGGTGTCCGCGCGGAGCACGGCCGTGCGGGCGGCGCGCTGCTCGTCGTTCCCCGGGCCCTCGTCCAGGACGACGGAGGGGACATCGGCGCGGGCGAGCGCGAGGGCGAGCGTGAGCCCGACGGGCCCCGCTCCGGCGATGATCACCGGGTCCACGGCGTGCCGCCTCCTGCCCGGTGGTTCGTGGCGCGGGCCTGCGCGGCCTTCGTATGGGGTGGGTGGGAAAGGGCAGTTGGAGCGGGGTGCACGATCACGGAACGTATGCAACCGATTGCCGGTGCTTGCGTCAAGTGACGACCGGCGTGATCGGGGCGCGACCCCACCGCGGCGATCGCCCCCGGCCGAGCGGATCGCCGTATGCGTACGACCGAGGGCCCGGCAGGGGTGCGGCCGGGCCCTCGGCGGATCGGAGGGAAGCGGGGCCCATGGCCCGTCCCTCAGTCTTGCTCAGTCCTTGCCCACCACCGGCGTCTCGGCCGCCCGAGCACCCGGCACGGCCACCTCGTCCGGAGCCGGAGCACCTGGGGCGCCGGGGGCACCCTCGGTGGCGGCCGGTTCGGCCGCCGCGGCGACCTTGATCCCGGTCTTGGCCCGCCGCCCCCGCTTCTCGATCCAGTTCGCCAGCCACGAAAGGGCCAGGCACAGCGCGATGTAGATGACGCCGAAGACCGTGACCGTCTGGACGAACGGGTACACGCCGTTGACGGGCGTGTTGTTGGCGATCAGACGGGCCGAGTGGAGCAGCTCGGGGTACAGGATGATGTAGCCGAGCGAGGTGTCCTTGAGGGTCACCACCAGCTGGCTGATGATCGTCGGCATCATCGAGCGGATGGCCTGCGGGAACAGCACCGTCGTCATGACCTGGGTCTTGCTCATGCCGAGCGCGTACGCCGCCTCGCGCTGACCCTTCGGCACGGCATTGATACCGGCGCGCAGAACCTCGGCCTGGACACAGCCGTTGTAGATGGTCAGGCCGATGACCAGGGCCCAGAACGGGGTCATGGAGCCGAGGAGGCCGACCCAGAGCGCGAAGATCGTGATGAGCAGCGGGATCGACCGGAACAGGTCGATGAAGGCGACCGCGACCCAGCGCACCGGCTTGTGGTCGGAGAGCCGTGCCACGCAGAGCACCACGGCGAACGCGAGCGAGAAGACACCGGCGAGGGCGAAGGCCTTCAGGGTGGCGAGCAGCGCTTCGAAGATGTTCTGCCGGATGCCCGCGTAATTGAAGATGTCCCACAGGGCGGGGTCGAACTCGCCCTTCTCGTTGAGCCGCAGGATCACCCAGACGATGCCGCCGAGCACGGCGGCGGTGCCGACGACCGAGTAGATGATGTTGCGGACGCGGGCCTTGGGGCCCGGCGCGTCGAAGAGAACGCTCGCGCTCATCGGGCGACCTCCAGGCGGTGCTCCATCAGCTTGAACAGGCCATTGATGGCGTACGTGATGACCAGGTACCCGATGGTGATCCAGAAGAAGATGACGAGGATGTCGTAGCCGTCGTTGCTCAGCGTCTTGGCGACGTTGAACAGGTCGACGTTGTTGAAGGCGCCGGCGATCGCGGTGTTCTTCGTCAGGGCGATGAAGATCGAGCCGAGCGGCGGCACCACGGACCGGGTGGCCTGCGGCAGCACGATCATGCGCATCGTCTGCGTGAACGTCATGCCGAGCGAGCGGGCCGCCTCGGCCTGGCCGAGCGGCACGGTGTTGATGCCGGAGCGGACCGCCTCGGCCACGAACGCGGAGGTGTAGAAGCCGCAGGCGGCGACGGCGAGGACGAAGGAGTTCAGATCGGGGAAGAGGACCTTCGGGACGATGAAGAAGGCCACCAGGAACAGCAGCGTCAGCGGGGTGTTCCGCAGCAGCGTGACCCAGAGGGTCCCGAATATCCGCAGCGGCGGCACCGGGGAGACCCGGAATCCGGCGATGATGACGCCGAGCACCACGGCCAACACCGCGCTGACGACGGTCAGTTCAAGAGTCCCGAGGAACCCCTCGCGGAACAGCGACAGGTTGTCGAGCAGTACGTTCATGAATTCTCCGCGAGGGTTTCGCGTCGGGTCGCAGGGGCGCAAAGGGCGCGCCCCGCGCCGCGCGCTGATCGGAGCGGACGGAGCGGGGCGCGGCGGGTCACTTCGGGTCGGTGAAGGCCGGGGGCTCCTGGAACTCGGAGCCGGACTTGCCGAGGGTGGCTTCGAACGCCTTCTTGTAGTCGCCGTTCTTCTGGTGCGCCTTGATGGCGTCCGCGACGGCCTTCTGCAGTGCCTTGTCGCCCTTCTTCAGGCCGACGCCGTAGGGCTCGTCCGAGAAGGTGTCGCCGACGACCTTGAGCTTGCCCTCGTTCTGCGCGGCGTAGCCCATCAGGATCGCGTCGTCCGTGGTGACCGCGTCGACCTGGTTGTTGAGCAGCTGGGCCACGCACTCCGAGTACTTGGAGAGCTCGGTGACCTCGGCGCCGTACTTCGGCTTCTTGATGTTCTGCAGCGGCGTGGAGCCGACGATGGAGCAGACCTTCTTGCCGCGGACGGTCTCCGGGCCCTTGATCTCCTTCTCGTCCTTACGGACCAGGAGCGAGGCACCGGCGTGGAAGTACGGGCCCGCGAAGTCGACCTGCTTCCTGCGCTCGTCGTTGATCGTGTACGTGCCGATCATCAGGTCCACGTCGCCCTTGGCGACCGTGGTCTCACGGGCGCCGGAGTCGACCGTCTTCCACTCGATCTGCTTCGGCGAGAAGCCCAGGTCGGCGGCGATCATCTTGGCGATCTCGATGTCGAAGCCGGAGTACTCCTTGGAGGACTGGTCCTGGAAGCCCAGGTACGGCTGGTCCGCCTTGGCGCCGATGATCAGCTTGCCGCGCTTCTTGGCCGCCTCGAAGACCGGCGAGTCGACCTTGGCGTCCTTGTTGACCTCGTACGAGAGGGCCTTGGTGCCCGAGGTGTCGGGGCCCTTGTTCCCGTCACCGGCGGTGCCCTCCTTGCCGCCGCAGGCGGTGGCGGTCAGGGCCAGTGCGGCGACAACGGCCGCCGTGGCGGCGGACTTACGGAGCTTCATGGTGAACATCCTTTGTGTCGGCAGGTGCTGAGACGAAGACGTGGGGCGACGGTCGCCCTGGGCGGACTTCCAGCGTCCCTTCGGCGGACCCGCGGTGGGGTGGTCCCTTCGGCGGCTCTTCATTAGCCGTTCGGTGGACCCGCGGCGGACCCTCAGTGGTGAAGGATCTTCGAGAGGAAGTCCTTCGCGCGGTCGCTGCGCGGGTTGTTGAAGAACTCCTCGGGCGTGGCCTCTTCGACGATCCGGCCGTCGGCCATGAAGACGACCCGGTTGGCGGCCGAGCGGGCGAAGCCCATCTCGTGCGTGACCACGACCATCGTCATGCCTTCCTGCGCGAGTTGCTGCATGACCTCGAGAACCTCATTGATCATCTCGGGGTCGAGCGCGGAGGTCGGCTCGTCGAAGAGCATCACCTTCGGGTCCATGGCGAGCGCCCGCGCGATCGCGACGCGCTGCTGCTGTCCGCCGGAGAGCTGCGCGGGGTATTTGTCGGCCTGGGTGCCGACGCCGACGCGGTCGAGCAGCTGCCGCGCCTTTTCCTCGGCCGTCTTCTTGTCCGTCTTGCGGACCTTGAGCTGGCCGAGCATCACGTTCTCGAGCACCGTCTTGTGCGCGAAGAGGTTGAACGACTGGAAGACCATGCCCACGTCGGCACGGAGCTTGGCCAGCTCCTTGCCCTCCTGGGGCAGCGGCTTCCCGTCGATGGTGATGCTGCCGGACTCCACCGTCTCCAGGCGGTTGATGGCGCGGCACAGCGTGGACTTGCCGGAACCCGACGGTCCGATGACCACGACGACTTCGCCGCGGGCAATCGTCAGGTCGATGTCCTGGAGCACATGCAACGCGCCGAAGTGCTTATTGACGTTCTTCAGCGCGACCAGTTCGTCCACCGCCGGCCCGGCGTCCTTGGTCACTGATACTTCGGCCATGGGGGTACTTGCTCCATCCTCCTCGGTTGGGAGGACAGTAGTAACGCCGTACGACCAGCGTCATTACATCTGAGGGGAAATTGAGCATAACGATCCGGCCGCAACCGGACACTCCGCGTGAAGGGGGCGCCACTCGACGGCTCCGGCCGCCCCGGCCGCGTACCGGCTGCATAACGGAACGTTCCCGGGCCCGGGACGGCCTTGACGCGGTGCTTATCCATCGGCGTGGATGCCTTGTGCGCGGTACGCGGATACGCGCGCGGGTGCAGCCTGCACGCTGCACGGGAATCATGCCGAAACCAGGCGTCAACGACCGCTGAACCGAAGGAGGCCGGATGAGACTGCTGCTCGTCGAGGACGACGACCACGTGGCCGCCGCGCTCTCCGCGGTCCTCGCCCGGCACGGCTTCGAGGTGGTGCACGCCCGCAGCGGCGAGGAGGCGCTGCGCGCCCTGCTCCCCGCCGACCCGGCATGTGCTGAAAAATCGGACGATAGCGGACAGTTCGGGGTGGTTCTTCTCGACCTCGGCCTGCCCGACCAGGACGGCTACGAGGTCTGCGGCAAGATCCGCAAGCGCACCTCGACCCCCGTGATCATGGTGACCGCGCGGGCGGACGTACGCAGCCGGATCCACGGCCTCAACCTCGGCGCGGACGACTACGTCGTGAAGCCGTACGACACCGGGGAGCTGCTCGCCCGCATCCACGCCGTCAGCCGCCGCACCGCCACCGAGGCCCCCGGCGCCCCGGCCGACGACACCGTCACGCTCGGCCCGGTCGAGATCGAGCTGCCCACCCGGAAGGTGAGTGTGGCCGGTGAGACGGTGCAGCTGACCCGCAAGGAGTTCGACCTGCTCGCGCTGCTCGCGCAGCGGCCCGGTGTGGTCTTCCGGCGGGAGCAGATCATCAGCGAGGTGTGGCGCACCAGTTGGGAGGGGACCGGGCGCACCCTGGAGGTGCACGTCGCCTCGCTCCGGTCCAAGCTGCGGATGCCCGCGCTGATCGAGACGGTGCGCGGGGTCGGGTACCGGCTCGTCGCCCCGGCCGCGTAGGCCGTTCATGGACCGGTCACGGGCAGAGGCGGCACAGGCGGCTCAGGCGGCCAAGACGGCAGAGGCAGCTGTGGCAGCAGAGGCGGTCGTGGCGGCAGAGGCAAAGGCGTAACGAACGGTGCGTTCCCGACTCCTTCCGCTGCTCATCGTCCTCATGGCGGGCGTGCTGCTCGCGCTCGCCTTTCCGCTCGCGACCAGCCTCGCGGCGGCCGAGCAGCACAAGGTGGTCGTCGACCGCATCGACGACACGGCGCGCTTCGCGTCCCTCGCGCAGTACGTCACCGAACGCCCCACCGGGTCGCGGCGCATCTACAAGGACGAGCGCCAGGCCACCCTCCAGCAGCAACTCGAGCGCTACCACGAGGTGTACGGCATCAGAGCCGGCGTCTACTACCGCGACGGTGACGTCATGGCGAGCGCCCCCAGCTGGGACGTGCCGGTGGACGGCGAGGGCCGTGACGCCTTTGAGGAAGCCCTGGCCGGGCGCGGCAGCCATGACCCGCAGCAGGTCTGGCCCTGGCAGCGGCGGCGCCTCTTCGTCGCGTCGTCGGTGATCCGCGACGGTGACGTGGTCGCGGTCGTGGTCACCGACTCGCCCACGGGGGAGATGCGTTCGCAGATCCTGGGCGGTTGGCTGGTGATCGGCGGGGGCGTGGCCGCGGCGATGTTCCTCGCCATAGGGGCCGCGCTGCGGCTCACCGGGTGGGTGCTCCGACCGGTACGGGTGCTCGACGCGACCACGCACGACATCGCCACGGGGCGGCTGAAGTCGCGGGTCTCGGCCGCCGGGGGGCCGCCGGAACTGCGGCGCCTGGCCCGGTCGTTCAACGAGATGGCGGACCATGTGCAGGACGTTCTGGAGCAGCAGCGGGCGTTCGTCGCGGACGCCTCGCATCAGTTGCGCAATCCGTTGTCGGCGCTGCTGCTCAGGATCGAACTCCTTGCTTTGGAGCTGCCGGAGGGGAACGAGGAGATCGCCTCCGTGCGCACCGAGGGCAAGCGGCTCGCGCAGGTCCTCGACGACCTGCTCGACCTGGCCCTCGCCGAGCACACCGAGCCCCATCTGCGCCTTACGGATGTGGGCGAGCTGGCCGCCGAACGCGTCGACGCGTGGCGGCCGCTCGCCGAGGAGCGCGGGGTGGTTCTGGAGTGCGAGGGGCGGGGTGCGGTGACGGCCTGGGCGGATCCGGTGGCGCTGTCCAGTGCGCTGGACGCGGTGGTGGACAACGCGCTGAAGTTCACGCCGGAGGGGGAGCGGGTGACGGTGACGGTGGCGTCCGACAGCGCTATGGCGACGGTGGTCGTGGCGGACGGGGGGCCGGGGTTGACCGAGGACGAGCTGGAGCGGATCGGGGATCGGTTCTGGCGGAGTGGCCGCCACCAGAATGTGAAGGGTTCGGGGTTGGGGCTCTCCATTACGCGGGCGTTGCTGGCGGCGGGCGGGGGGTCCATTGGGTACGCGCCGAATTCGCCTTATGGGTTGCGGGTGACGGTGTCGGTGCCTCGAGACGCGCCGTCGGGGCAGGGCTGATTTTTCCCCAGCCCCGCCCCTTCCCGAAATCCTGCGGAGCTTCGGGGGCTGCGCCCCCGGACCCCCGCTGTCATCGCGCTGAACGCGCTCGTCCTCAAACGCCGGACGGGCTGATAGGCGAGCCCCTCCGGGTGGGTGGGGGAGGCGGGGGTGGGAGGAGCGGGGGTCCCCGGGGGGGCATCCATCAGCGGCTAACGACGCTCCGGGCGGGGAACAAGAACCGCTAGCGGGTGAACCGCAGCGTCACCAGCTCGAACGGGCGCAGCGACAGGGCCACCTCACCCCCGTCCACCACGTACTCCCGCGCCCCCACGAGGCTCCGCTCCAACAGGTCCGTCGCCACCACACCCCCCGCCTCGAACCCGCACCGCAGCCGCGTACGCGCCCGGCCCCCGCCCGCCTCGTAGAGCCGTACGACCACATCGCCCGACCCGTCGTCCGCCAGCTTCACCGCGCTGATGACCACCGCGTCGCCGTCGACCGACACCAGCGGAGCCACCGAGTCCACTGCGCCCCGCACCCGCCGCTCCGGCAGGTTGATGCCGTAGCCCTCGCGGACCGCGTCCATCACCGTCGCACCCGGGGCCAGGGCGTAGCGGAAGCGGTGTACGCCCTGGTCGGTGCGTGGGTCGGGGAAACGGGGAGCGCGGAGGAGGGAGAGGCGGAGGGTTGTCGTGGTGCCGTGGTCGTCGGGGCGGACCGTTCGGGTCACGTCGTGGCCGTACGTCGAGTCCGTGACCAGGGCCGTGCCCCAGCCCGGCTCCTCCACGTGCAGGAAGCGGTGGTTGCACGCCTCGAACTTGGCGGCGTCCCATGAGGTGTTGGTGTGCGTGGGGCGGTACAGGTGCCCGAACTGGGTCTCCGCCGCGTACCGCTCCGCGTGCACGTCCACCGGGAACGCGGCCTTCAGGAACTTCTCCGTCTCGTGCCAGTCCACCTCCGTGGCGATGTCCAGGCGCTTCGCGTCCAAGGGCATCCCCAACGTCTGGATCACCCGGCTGTTCCCGAAGGAGCGGACCACCGTGACCGTTGCCCCGTCCAGGGTCACCGACTCCGCGTCCGTCAGATCCGTGACCACGTTCCGGTAGAACGCGTCGACGTCCCACGCGTCCCACATGTTCGGGAAGTCCGGGTGGAGTTGCAGCAGGTTCGCCGCCGTCCCGGGTGCGATCGTCTCGCGGTCGTTCTCGAGGTCGTACGCCGAGATCACCAGGCCCCGGGCGTCGATCTCCACCCGCAGCAGGCCGTTGGCGAGGATGAACCCGCCGTTCTCGCTCGCGCGGGCCGTGACCGCGTCCCGCACCGATGGGACCGGCCCCGCGCCGCCCGCCGGGACCCCGCCCCGAGCGTGCGGCGCCCCATTGAAGACCAGCTCCCGCTCGCCCGCACCCGCAAGCGCCCCCAGCGCCGAAGCGATGATCCCGTTCAACTCCTCCGCCACCGCCGCATACGTCCGCTCCGCCTCTCGGTGCACCCACGCGATCGACGAGCCCGGCAGGATGTCGTGGAACTGGTGCAGCAGGACCGTCTTCCACAGCCGGTCAAGCTGCTCGTAGGGATAGCTGAAGCCGGGCACCCGTACCGCCGCCGTCGCCGCCCACAGTTCGGCCTCGCGCAGCAGATGTTCGCTGCGGCGGTTGCCCTGCTTGGTGCGGGCCTGGCTGGTGAGGGTCGCGCGGTGGAGTTCCAGGTACAGCTCGCCGACCCAGACCGGAGGCTCCGGGTACTCCGCCTGGGCCTTCGCGAAGAACGCCTCGGGCGCCTCCCACTCGACCCGCGCCGAGCCCTCCAGGGACCGCATACGGCGGGCCTTCGCGACCATTTCGCGGGTCGTGCCGCCGCCCCCGTCGCCCCAGCCCGTCGGCGCGAGCGAGTGCCTCGCCACGCCCTTGTCCTTGAAGTTCCGCGCCGCGTGGGCGATTTCGGCGCCCTTCATGGAGCAGTTGTACGTGTCCACCGGCGGGAAGTGCGTGAAGATCCGGGTGCCGTCGATGCCCTCCCACCAGAAGGTGTGGTGCGGGAACTTGTTCACCTGGGACCAGGAGATCTTCTGCGTCAGGAGCCACTTGGCGCCCGCCGCCTTGATGATCTGGGGCAGCCCGGCCGCGAAACCGAAGGTGTCCGGCAGCCACGCCTCCTCGTTCTCGACCCCGAACTCCTCGATGAAGAACCGCTTTCCGTGCACGAACTGGCGGGCCATCGCCTCCGAGCCCGGCATGTTCGTGTCCGACTCCACCCACATGCCGCCGGACGGCACCAGACGGCCCTCGGCCACCGCCTTCTTGACCCGCGCGTACACCTCGGGCCGATGCTCCTTGATCCACGCGAACTGCTGCGCCTGCGACATGGCGAAGACGAACTCCGGCTCGTCCTCCAGGAGCGCGGTCATGTTCGACGTCGTCCGCGCCACCTTCCGTACGGTCTCGCGCAGCGGCCACAGCCACGCCGAGTCGATGTGGGCGTGGCCGACCGCGCTGATGCGGTGCGCCGACGCGTCCGCGGGGGACGCCAGGACCGCCGCCAGTTCCGCGCGGGCCCGCGCCGCCGAGCCGTTCACGTCCTGAAGGTCGACCGCGTCCAGGCAGCGGCCGATCGCGCGGAGCAGTTCCCAGCGGCGCGGGGACCGCTCGTCCAGCTCGTGCATCAGCTCCCCGGCGACCTCCAGGTCCTGGATCAGCTCCCACACCTCGGCGTCGAAGACCGCGAGATCCATCCGGGCCAGGCGGTACTGGGGCTCCGTGCCCGAGGTCTCCTTGTCGCCCAACTCGGTCGGCTGGAAGGGGTGGTAGTCCAGGATCACCGGGTTCGACGCCGCTTCTATGTGCAGCTCGATCTGCTCGCCGCCCGCCACAGGTGCGCCGATCCGCACCCACTGGTTGCGCGGGTTGAGCCCCTTCACCGGCGAGCCGTCCGGCCGGTACACCAGGCCCTCGCACTGGAACCCGGGCATGTTCTCGTCGAAGCCCAGGTCGAGCACCGCCTCCACGGTCCGGCCCGCCCACTGGGGCGGCACCGTCCCCGTCACCTTGAACCACGTGGTGCCCCACGGGGCGCCCCACGCCTCCCCGACCCGCACCGGCTCGTGCCGCGCGGCGAGCCCCTCGGCCACCGGCACCGGCTCGCCCGGCGCGGTCCAGGCGGCGACGGTCAGCGGCACCGACTCGGGGTACACGGCGGGGCGGATCCGCTCGTCGAGGACGCGCTTGAGGCGGGCCTCCACGAGGGCGCGGTCGTCATGCATGGGCTGTGCTCCGTATCTGTCAAGGTTCGCCGGGTCACCAGGGGTACGTGGTCGTTGCGGGCGTCGACGCCGTGTACAGCTCGTCCACCGCCCGCAGCTCGAAGCGGGCCGCGCGCTCACCCTGCTCCGGCGCGAGCCCCTGGACGTAGAAGGCGCTGCCCGGCGTGCCGCCGAGGAAACGCCGGGAGCCGTCCGGCAGGACGCGGTGCAGTTCGTAGTGGCGTACGGACAGCTTGTCGGGGGCCGACCGCCAGCCGAAGCGGAACTCGCCGCCTGCCGCTTTCGTGACCCTGAAGTCGCTTGGTGCGGCGGCGTGTTGTTCGCCATGCGTGCCGTCGTGCACCGCGAGCGCGCCGAGCCGCCAGCTCGTCGCCGCCCTGCCGCTGCCGCCGCGCCCGCCCGCCGCCGTGAGCCGTACGCCCAGGGCGTGCACGGTGCCTACGCCCACGTCACCGAGGCGCACCGTCTTCGTGGACCAGCCGCCCGGCTCGACCGTCCCGACGGGCAGATACGTGTACGGGGGCGCCGCACCCGGCCCGTCCGGCTCGGCCGTGGCGACGGCGAGCTCGACCGTCACCGGGCCCGCCGCCGCCCGGTGGGTCAACTCCACCACAGTGTCCGGCCCGAGCGGCAGCCGCGTCGCGTACAGGTCCATCGTCGCCGGGGCCGCCGTCACACCGTCCACGAGCAGGCTGCTCCCGCCCCGCCAGGCGTCCGCGAAGTCCAGGGAAACGGCGGGCCGTTCACTCGTCCTCGACGAGGTCGCCTGCTCGGTGCGCACCATCCAGCGCCGGGCCGGAAGCCGGTCCTGGAGTCCCAGGTGATTCCAGGGCGTGTCGGTGACGGCCACCCCGTCCTCGTACCAACGCAGCCCGTGCCCCGTGTTGAAGCTGGTCGCGAACGGCAGCGCGGTGATCGTCGAGCGGTCCGCGACGACCGCGGCCGGGGCCCGCCAGGTCGCGCCCGGGTCAGGGTGGGCCGGGTCCAGGCCCGCGCCGCTCCAGAAGCGGTCGTCGGCCGCGTGGAACTGGCCCGGAGTGCGGCCCTCCGGGAGGTGGTGCAGGGTCCATTCGGGCCGGTAGAAGCCGTACGACGTGAGGTGCGGGCGCTCGCGCGGGACCACCGCGTCCCAGTCGACCGAGGTGTTCCAGCCGTTCGACTCGACGTCGACGCCCGCCCACAGCTCGTACCGGCTGCGGCCGAGCTCCTCGGCGAGGCGGCCCGAGTCGGTGAGTTTGCGGGCGGTCCAATTGAAGTTGAGGAACATCGAGTCGGAGACCCGGCCCGCCGCGCCCGGCTCGGTGGACTGGAAGAACTGCCGGTTGCTGTCGTTGAGTTCGTCCTGCCAGTTCACCGCGCCCGACGCGACCATGGAGTCGTACCACTGGATCCGCAGCCCCCGCTCGGCCCCGAGGCGCCGCAGCGCGAGCAGGAAGTCCCGCATGTCCGTGGCGAGTTGGGTGTCGCCGCCGTCGGTCTCGGCGTTGATGAACCAGCCGTCGAAGCCGTACGCCGCCGCCACCTCGGCCAGCTTCGCGGCGATCGGGAAGCCGCCGTTCGCGTCCCGCTGCACCAGGTCACGGGTCCAGTCCAGCTTTCCGCCGTACGCGGCCGGAGGCAGGAAGACATTGCCGAGCACGGTGACGCCGTTGCGGTGCGCGGCGTCGACCACGGGCGCGTTGGGCGCGAGGACGATGCCCTCGCCGGACGAGCCGCCCCAGAAGACCAGCTCATCGATGTACGCCCAGTGGCTCAGGGCGTAGTAGTCGGCGTCCGGTGCGCCCTGGGAGGGGTTGCCGGAGGTCGTGTCGAAGGCCACGAGCGCGGTGATTCGGGCCTGGTCGGCGCGGGCCGTGGCGTTCACCGGCACCGGCGCGAAGCGCTCGGCCAGCGGCACCGTCGACGTATTGAAGGCCAGGTCGGGGTCGCTGTCCGGGGTCCACTCCTTCAGCGAACGCCAGACGACGCCCTCGCCCGGGGTGCCGGAGGGCAGCCTGTCCGGGAACCAGTAGGAGGCGTACGGCTGCAGGGAGCCTGCCGCACGCGCACGAGAAGCTTCCGTGGCCACGGCGGCAGCGGCGTTCGGCAGCAGCGCGGCGGTGAGTGCGCCCGCGCCGGAGAGCAGCAGCGTGCGGCGGGTCGGCCGTGCGTGGGGCATGACGGTCTCCTTCGGGTGGGGAGTCAGTCGACCTGTGCGGGGGTGACCACCTCGGTGATGCCGCGGGCGGTCAAGTGCCCCTGATCGGTGGCGCGTTCGGCGAGTACGACGGCCGGGCGCACGTCCTGCGCGGCGAGCCGGTGCCACGCCTCGAAGAAGACGCCGCCGGGCGCGCAGCCGGACCGGGCCGGATCGTGTTCGGCGGTGCCGCCGGTGTCCACGACCAGGGCCGTGGTCCGCGGCGCCGGGCGGTACCCGCGGGTGCGCTGCTCGGCGGCCGCGCGCGCCAGGGCCTTGCCGACCGGCTTGGCCTCGCGGTCCTCGGTCAACAGGCCCAGGCCGTACTCGAGTTCGGGGAAGTCGGCCAGGGAGCGGGACACGTCGTGGGAGCACCACCAGGTGACGCCCCAGAGGTCCGCGCAGTCCAGGGCGGCCGCGACGGTGGCCTCGGTGAAGTGGGCCGCCTGCCCGTCCGGGATGTGCGGTGCCGGGGCGCCGACCTCCTGTAGCCACACCGGACGGTGCGGGTCGTCGTGCCAGGCCCGGGCCAGCTCGATCAGATACGCGGCGTGCTGCTCGGTGGCGGTGCCGGTGGGGCCGTGGCGCTGTGCGGTGCCGTTGAACACCCAGGAGTGCACGGCCGTCGCGGCGCCCAGGCGGGCGGCCTGCGCGGGCGTGAAGGGGTGCCCGTCCTGGTACCAGGCGGCGTCGTACTCGGCGTGCAGATGGAACCCGCCGGGCGCGCCCGCCTCGCAGGCCGCCAGCATCCGCTCCAGCCACCGCGACGCCTGCTCGGGCGAGATGGGGTCCGGGTCGGGGTGCGGCCGATCGGAGAACTGGTTGATCTCGTTGCCGACCGTCATGCCGAGGAAGTTCGGCCGGTCCGCGAGCGCGGCGGCCAGCGTGCGCAGATACTCCTCCTGGCCCGCGAGCACCTCCGGGTCGGTGAACAGGTTCCTGCGGTGCCAGGTCCGGGTCCAGGCGGGCAGGAAGTCGAAGCTCGACAGATGGCCCTGGAGCCCGTCCACGTTCACGTCGAGCCCGCGCTCGGCGGCGGCGTCCGCGAGCGCGACGAGCTGCTCGACGGCGCGTGGCCGGATCAGGGTGCGGTTCGGCTGGAACACCGGCCACAGCGGGAACACCCGGATGTGGTCGAGCCCCAGCTCCGCGACCGAGTCGAGGTCGGCGCGTACGGCATCGAGATCGAAGTCGAGCCAGTGATGGAACCAGCCTTGCGACGGTGTGTAGTTGACGCCGAAGCGGGGGGTTCGGGTAGGGGCAGAACCAAACGACATGGAGCTCCTTCTTTCGAGCCCGTCCTGCGATTGCGGACGAGCCCGCAGGGCGATGTGCGGTCACCGGGCCGACGGCACGATTCCGGCTCCGTAAGGCGGGCTAACCCTTCACGGCTCCTTCGCCGACGCCGCGGAAGAAGTACCGCTGAAGGCAGGCGAAGAGCACGATCAGCGGAAGCACGGCGATGATCGTGCCCGCGGCGACAAGCCGCTGGTTGTCCGCGAAGGTGCCGTGCAGATAGTTCAGGCCCACGGTGAGCGTGAAGTTGGACTGGTCGCTGAGCACGATCAGCGGCCACAGGAAGTCGTCCCAGGCGCCCATGAACGCGAAGATCGCCACGACCGCGAGGGTGCCCTTCACCGACGGCAGCGCGATCCGCCGGAACCGCTGCCAGGCGGTGGCCCCGTCGACGTAGGCCGCCTCCTCGATCTCGTACGGCAGATTGCTGAAGGCGTTCCGCATCAGCAGCACGTTCATGGCGGCGATACAGGCGGGCAGGAGCACGCCGATCAGGGTGTTGTTGAGCTGGAGCGCCCGCATCGTCATGAACTGCGCGATGATGATCGACTCGACCGGCACCAGCATCGCCATCACGAAGACGACCAGGGCCGTCTTGCGGCCGCGGAACCGCATCCGGGCGAGGGCGTACCCGGCGAGGGCGGCGCCGACGCAGTTGGTGAGGACGTTGGCGACCGCGACCTTCACGGAGTTGAGGGCGAAGTCCCACACCGGGATGAGGTCGGCGACCTTGGCGTAGTTGTCGAGCGTCGGGTCCGAGGGGAACAGCCGGGGCGGATAGCTGTAGATGTCCTCCGTCGGGCCCTTCAGGGAGGTCGACAGCTGCCAGAGGAACGGGCCGACGGTCAGGGCGAGAACCCCGAGCAACAGCAGGTAGCGCAGGGCGAGTTGCCAGTACGGAGTGCGGCGCCCGAAGTCGTTCACGGCGGCGTGGCTGCTCATCAGGTCTCGTCCTCCTTACGATTGGCCCGCAGGACGAGCAGCATCAGGCCGAGCGTGATCACGAAGACGACGACGGAGATCGCCGAGGCGTAACCGACCCGCCCGTTGAGACCCGTACCGACCTGCTGGATGAGCAGCACGAGGGTGGTGTCCTCGCCGCCGGGCCCACCGGTCGGGCCCGCCATCAGATACACCTCGGAGAACACCTTGAATGCGCTGACCGAGGACAGCGCCGCCACCAGGACCATCGTGGAGCGCACCGCGGGCACGGTGACGGTGAGGAAGCGGCGCACCGCGCCCGCGCCGTCGACCGCGGCGGCCTCGTGCAGCTCGCGCGGCACGTTGGCGAGCGCGGCAAGATAAATGATCATGTAGTAGCCGAGGCCCTTCCAGACCGTGACCAGCATGCAGCTGATCAGGAGCAGCCACCCATCGCTGAGGAACGGGATCGTGCCGACCCCGATCGCCCCGAGTACGGAGTTGATCAGGCCGCGGTCGTCCAGGAGCCAGACCCAGATCAGGCCGACCACCACGACGGACGCGACGACCGGCGTGTAGAAGGCCGACCGGAAGAATGAGATCCCCGGGATGTGCCGCTGCACGAGCATCGCGAGCAGCAGCGGAAGGATCACGAGCAGCGGTACGACCCCGAGGACGTACAGGACGCTGTTGCGCAGGCCGGTCCAGAACAGCTCGTCCTGGAGCATCTCCTGATAGTTGGCGCCGCCGACGAACGCCCCTTCGGTCAGTGTCCGCCGGTCGGTGAAGGAGCCGACGAGGGTGGACGTGAAGGGGTAGAGGATGAAGCCGCCGACGATCAGCAGCCCGGGGCCGAGGAACAGCCAGGGCGTGGAAGGCAGATGGGCGCGGACGCGGCGGCGCCGGGTGCGGTCGGCCGAGGCAGCCTCGGAGGTGGCCTCGGGCCGCCGCGGCCGGGGCAGCGCCGCGGTGCCGCTGCCGCCGCGTCCGCCGCGGCCGCCCTTGCGTACCTCGCGTATCGCGGTCGTACGTTCCATGGAGGTGCGCCGCCCTCAGCCCGTCGCCTTGAGCAGGCGGTTGCACTCGGCGACGGCGTCGTCCATGGCCTGCTTCGGTGACTTCTTGCCCTGCATGGCCCGGGCGACCTCATTGCGCAGGGTCGTCTTCATCTGCTCGCTGAGCAGCACGGGCGTGTAATTGACCGCCGTCTTCAGGGACTTGGCGGCCGCGGCCCGGACCCGGGTCTCGTCGGTGCCGTCCTCCTTGGTGAAGTACGGGGCGTCGAGGCTGCCCTTGGTGGACGGGAAGACGGCCACCTCGTGGGCGAAGGCCATCTGATTCTTCGCGTTGGTCACGAAGTGCGCGAAGGCCACGGCGGCGGGCTTGACCTTGCTGGTGGCGTTCACCATCACGCCCTGGACGTACATGTTGTCCTTGCCGGTGTTGCTCACGGCGGGCGTGATGCCGATGTTCTTGTAGAGCGAGGGCGCCTCTTTCTTGAACTTCTCCAGGTCGAGGGCGCTGCCCGGGTTCATGGCGATGGACTGTTCCTTGAACTTCCGCCCGGCGTCCTCGGCCTTGTTGGTCAGCGACTGCGCGTCCAGGGCCCCGGCGTCGTACAACTTCTGGTACTTCTCGACGAGTTCGACACCCTTGGGCTCATTGAAGGTGAACTCGGTGCCGTCGTCGTTCATCAGCTGCACGCCGTAGCGGCCGAAGTCCTCGATGGCCGGGACATTGGCGAGCATGGCGATCTTTCCGTCGCTCTTCTTCGCCATGTCCTCCGCCGCGGTGAAGAGTTCGGGATAGTCCTTCGGCGGCTTCTCCGGGTCGAGGCCCGCGTCCTTGAACAGCTTCTTGTTGTAGAACATCGGCCCGGTGTTGAGATACCAGGGGAAGGCGTACGTCCCGTCAAGGCCCGGCATCTCATGGCTCTTCCAGGCACCCGGCAGATACTCGTCCCGGTACTGCCCGGCCGCCTTGTCCAGGTTCACCGCGAGGCCCGCCTTGGCCAGCGGATAGGCCAGGTCGGGGGAGACGTTCACGACGTCCGGCAGCGTCTCGCCCGCGGCGTCGGCGCTCAGCTTGTCCGCGTAGCCCTCGGCCGGCTGGTCGATCCACTTGATCTCGACGTCCGGGTACTTCTTCTCGAACTGCCTGATCAGGCCCTCGAAGTACGGCTTGAAGTTGGTCCGCAGATTCCAGGTCTGGAACCTGACGGTGCCCTCCACCTTGCCCTCGACGCGATCGGTGGCGCCACCCTGCGGGGCGCCGCCGCACGCCGTCAGGGCGAGCGCGCAGACGGTGGCGGTCGCGGCGGCCGCGGTCGTACGGCGGGATATCCGGCGTGGCATACCTGTGGGCTCCTTTGCTCGGACCAGCAGTGCTCGGGCCTGGAATGGGCCGGACGGTACTAATGCGGTTTAGCGGGTGTCAACACCTCGCGCAGGAACGGATTTTGAGATCCCTGACCGATGCCGCACGAGGTATTGACAAGGCAACCAGCCGACAGAAAAGCTGAGTTGGCTAATGCGCTTTAGCCATGTCGATGTGTGACGCTCGCTGGGTACGTTCGCCGTACCTTCGCTGTGTACCTTCGCTGTGTACGTTCATGAGGGCGGGAGGACGACCGGGTGCGCAGGCCCACCATCAAGGACATCGCCCGCAGGGCCGGGGTCTCGGAGAGCGCCGTCTCCTTCGCCCTGAACGGACGGCCGGGGGTCTCCGAGGGAACCAGGGAGCGGATCCGCCGCGTCGCCGAGGAGCTCGGCTGGCAGCCCAACAGCGCCGCCCGCGCCCTCTCCGGGGAGCGCTCGGGCAGCATCGGCCTGGTGCTCGCCCGGCCCGCGCACACGCTCGGCGTCGAGTCGTTCTTCCTGCGGCTCGTCTCCGGTGTGCAGGAGGTACTCGCGGCACGCCAAGTGGCCCTGCTCTTCCAGGTGGTCGAGGACATCGACGCCGAGTGCGCGGTGCACCGCCGCTGGTGGGCCGAGAAGCGCGTCGACGGCGTCCTGGTCGTGGACCCGCGGATGGACGACCCACGGCCGGAACTGCTCGCGTCGCTGGGACTTCCGGCGGTGGTGATCGGCGCGCCGGGGACGGGAGTTGAGGGGTCGGGAGCGGGAGCGGGAGCCGGAACGGGAACGGAGGGGGCGGGCGCGCGGGCGCCGGAAGCGGAAGCGTCGGGCCTCTCCACCGTCTGGGCCGACGACGCCGCCGCGATGGCCTCCGTACTCGCCCATCTGCACGGCCTCGGTCACCGCCGGATCGTCCATGTCGCGGGCCTGCCCGGCCTCGCCCACACGGCTCGCCGGATCGCCTCGCTGCGCACCGAGGCCGCCCGCCTCGGCCTCGGCGGTGAAACCGAGGTCCGCTCGGTCACCACGGACTACTCCGACGCCGAAGGTGCGGAGGCCACCCGGCGGATCCTCGACGGCCCGAGGCCGCCCACCGCGATCGTCTACGACAACGACGTGATGGCCGTCGCGGGCGCTTCCGTCGCCGCCGAGCGAGGCATCCCCGTACCGGCAGGACTGTCGATCGTGGCCTGGGACGACTCGGCCCTGTGCCGGGTCACCCACCCGCGCCTGACGGCCCTGGTCCGGGACACCTCGGGATTCGGCCGCCTCGCCGCACAGGAACTCCTCGACCGGCTCGACGGCGCACCGGCCCGCAGCATCCAGGCGGAACTACCGCACCTGGAGCCGAGGGAGAGCACGGGACCGCCACCGTGCCCGTGAAACAGGGGCCTACGGCTTCACGGCTTCACGGCTTCACCGACCGGTAATACCGCCGCGCCCCCTCATGCAGCTCCAGCGGATCCGTATATATCGCCGTCCGCAGGTCCACCAGCTGCGCCGCATGCACCGTGGCCCCGATGTGGTCCCGGCTGTCGATCACCGTCTGCGTCAGGCGCTCCGTCAGCTCCGGATCCGCCCGGTCCGTCGTGACGAGCAGATTGGCCACCGCGAGCGTCGACACCGCGCTGTTCCGCTGCGCCTCCGGATACGCGTCGGCGGGCATCACGGCGGCCCGGTAGTAACGGGAGGCGCCGCCCTGCTTGTGCAGCTCCGGCACCAGCTTGCCGAGGTCCACCAGGCGTACGTCATGCCGCTGCGAGAGCTCCTGCACACTCCGCGTCGGCAGCCCACCGGACCAGAAGAACGCGTCGATCCGGCCCTCCTCCAGCTCCTTCGGGGCCCGGTCGATGCCGATCTCGACCGCCTCGACGTCCTTCTCCAGATCGAGCCCGGCCGCCTTGAGGACCCGCTCCGTGATCAGCTTCACCCCGGAGCCGCGCTGCCCGACGGCCACCCGCTTGCCCCGCAGGTCCGCGACCCGTACGACGGTCGAGCCGCGCTCGACGACGAGCTGCACATAGTCGTCGTACAGCCGGGCACAGCCGCGCAGGCGCTGCGAGCCGGCCTGGTTCTTCTGCCGGTAGTCCGCCACCGCGTCGGCCGCCGCGATGGTGAAGTCCGCCTTGCCGCGGGCGATCCGCTCGATGTTCATCTGCGAGCCCTCGCTGTGCAGCAGCTTCATGTCGAGGCCGGGCAGATCGCGCCCGACCGCCGCCTTCAACAGATCGCCGTACCGCTCGTACACCCCCGTCCGCACCCCGGAGCTGAACGACACCTCGCCGCTCGGCGACGGCTCGTCCAGCGGCAGCAGCCACCAAGCGAGCAGCCCGAGCACCACGAGGGCGACCGCGGAACCCTGTAGGGCGCGGCGCCGACCGAGGCGGGGGAGTGCCGTGAGCATGGCCGCGATCCTGCCAGCTCACCCAGTGTGAGACCAGGGCCCGAGACCGGCCCGAGACCGCGGCCGGGCCGGTGCCCGGAGATCACTGCCGCGCCTGGCGTCCGGCCGTAACCCTTACCCTGGTCGGGTGAGCGGTAACGAGGTAGCAGGCGGAGCAGTGGACGGTCGCAAAACGTACGAGGTGCGCACCTACGGGTGCCAGATGAACGTCCACGACTCCGAGCGGTTGTCCGGCCTGCTCGAGGGCGCCGGGTATGTCCGCGCCCCCGAGGGCACCGCGGAGGGCGACGCCGATGTCGTCGTCTTCAACACCTGCGCGGTCCGCGAGAACGCCGACAACCGGCTCTACGGCAACCTCGGCCGGCTCGCCCCGATGAAGACCAAGCGGCCCGGCATGCAGATCGCCGTCGGCGGCTGCCTCGCGCAGAAGGACCGCGAGACCATCGTCAAGAAGGCCCCCTGGGTCGACGTCGTCTTCGGCACCCACAACATCGGCAAGCTCCCGGTGCTCCTCGAGCGCGCCCGCGTACAGGAAGAAGCACAGGTCGAGATCGCCGAGTCCCTCGAGGCGTTCCCGTCGACCCTGCCGACGCGTCGCGAGAGCGCGTACGCCGCCTGGGTCTCGATCTCCGTCGGCTGCAACAACACCTGCACCTTCTGCATCGTCCCCGCGCTGCGCGGCAAGGAGAAGGACCGGCGTCCCGGCGACATCCTCGCCGAGGTCGAGACCCTGGTCGCCGAGGGCGTCTCCGAGATCACCCTGCTCGGCCAGAACGTCAACGCGTACGGCTCGGACATCGGCGACCGCGAGGCGTTCAGTAAGCTGCTCCGCGCCTGCGGAAAGATCGACGGCCTGGAGCGCGTCCGCTTCACCTCGCCGCACCCCCGCGACTTCACGGACGACGTGATCGCGGCGATGGCCGAGACGCCGAACGTGATGCCGCAGCTGCACATGCCGCTGCAGTCCGGCTCGGACACCGTCCTGAAGGCGATGCGCCGCTCGTACCGCCAGGACCGCTTCCTCGGCATCATCGAGAAGGTCCGCGCCGCGATGCCGGACGCCGCGATCTCGACCGACATCATCGTGGGCTTCCCCGGCGAGACCGAGGAGGACTTCGAGCAGACCCTGCACGTCGTACGCGAGGCCCGCTTCGCGCAGGCGTTCACCTTCCAGTACTCCAAGCGCCCGGGCACCCCGGCCGCCGAGATGGACGGGCAGGTCCCCAAGGAGGTCGTGCAGCGGCGCTACGAGCGTCTGGTCGCCCTCCAGGAGGAGATCTCCTGGGAGGAGAACAAGAAGCAGGTCGGTCGCACCCTCGAGCTGATGGTCGCCGAGGGCGAGGGCCGCAAGGACGATGCCACGCACCGCCTCTCCGGCCGGGCCCCCGACAACCGCCTGGTCCACTTCACCAAGCCGGCCGCCGAGGACGGCGCGGTGCGCCCCGGCGACATGGTCACCGTCGAGATCACCTACGCCGCCCCGCACCACCTGCTCGCCGAGGGCCAGGTCCACTCCGTCCGCCGCACCGCGGCAGGCGACGCCTGGGAGAAGCGCAACGCCCCGTCGGCCCCCCAGCCGAGCGGCGTCATGCTCGGCATCCCCACCATCGGCGCCCCTGCCCCGCAGCCCGCGGCGAGCACGGGCTGCGGCTGCGACTGACGACCAGCCACTGACGACCAGCCGCTGACGACCAGCCGCTGACGACGGCTGACTTGAGGGATCGCGTTGTACGGGGGGAACGGAATGGTCACGCGCTGGGCGCTGCTCGTCGAGCAGAACGAGGGCATGACGGACAACAAGGCCTGGGTCATCCGCGAGCTCGAACGCCTCGACGGCACCCGGGAACAGGCTCTGGCCCGCCTGGAACAACGGGCCAGGAACTTCGTCCCGGACCACCCGGCACGCGCGATCAGCACCCAGCTGTACCGCACGGCCGAGGGCTTCCTGCTGGTCAACGAGGGCTCGATGCGCCACTACCACTGCCGCTTCTCGGCCGTGGAAATGCTCCACGACAGCCGGGACGCCGAACGCGAGCAGGCACGGCAGGCCGCCGCGGCGCGCGAGGCGAAGGAGGCCGCCCGCCGCGCGGAGAAGGCCGCCCGCAAGGCGGCCCGGCGGAAGTGGGGCCGCTGAGGATCCGGTCGGATGCCACGGCCCGTGAGCCCTGAACGACGTCCGTCCGTATGCCGCACGCGGCGGCCGTAAGAAAACCCTCGGCCCACCGGGGGTTACGCTGCCGATCATGCTCGTAGCCGCCGCTGTCTGCCCCTGCCCGCCGCTGCTCGTGCCCGAGGTCGCGGCGGGTGCCGCCCCCGAGATGGACGCCGCACGGGCGGCCTGCGCCGAAGCACTCGGCGTTCTCGCGGCCGCCCGCCCGGACCGCCTCGTGATCGTCGGCCCGGCAGGCCCGGCAGACCCGACAGGCCCGGCAGGTCCGGCAGGCGTCGGCTCCTACCCGCAGGGCACCCGGGGCACCTTCCGCGGCTTCGGCGTACCCCTCGACGTACGCCTCGGGCAGCCCCCGGCGCCCGAGACCGCAGACCGCCCCGTACCGGCCCCGGACGTCGAGCTGCCCTCCTCGCTCGCCGTCGCCGCCTGGCTCCTGGAGCACGCCCGGTGGCGGGGCGCACCGGTGGAGGGGTACGGCGTGGCCGAGGAGCTGCCCGTCGAGCAGTGTCTGCGTCTCGGTGCGGGGTTCGTCGGCGGCACCGAGCGGGTCGCGCTGCTCGTGATGGGCGATGCCAGCGCGTGCCGCACCCTCAAGGCGCCCGGCTACCTGGACGAGCGGGCCGCGGGGTTCGACGCCGGGGTGGCCCGCGCCCTCGGCGCCGCCGATCTCGCCGCGCTGCGGAACCTCGACGCGTCGCTCGCCCGCGAGTTGCAGGCGGCGGGCCGCGCCCCCTGGCAGGTACTCGCGGGCGCCGCGGACGGCGCGGGCCTCGACGGCACCCTGCTCCACGACGAAGCCCCGTACGGCGTGGGCTACTTGGTCGCGGCCTGGTCGTAACGCCGAACCGGCGAGGCGCACCACGACCGGCCCCACACACGCCGGAGGGGCCGACGTATCGGCCCCTCCGGTTTTCTTTTGGCGTCCGCCGCAGCTAGGAACCGGCAGGTCCCGTCGGCCCCGGCCCCGAGGTGCCGCCGCCCGGGGAACCGGCGTCACCTCCGCCGTGGCCCTTGTCGGAGAAGCGGTGCAGGGCACCCTTGGCCCTGTCCGCACCGTGGTGGATCTTCTCGCTGTACTTGCCCTTGGTCTTCTCGTCGACCGTCTTCGACACCTTCTCGAGCCCGTGCTCGATCTTGTCCTCATGCTGGTGCGCGAAGTCCCCGGCCTTGTCCTTCATCGGCCCGAGCTTGGCCTTCAGCGTGTCCAGGAGACTCATGGCTGCCACCTCTCCGTTCAGTCCGTTCGCGGCCTCACTTGTGGGCGCCCTCACCGGCCTCGTTGTCGGCCGCCGCCTCGGCGGACTGCTGCTTCGGGATCTCCACTGCCTCGGCCGCTTCCGCCGCCTCGGCCGCGTCGTCCGACTCATCCGCCGACTCGGCCGGATCCGCCGCTTCCGTCTCCGCCTCCGCCTCCGACTCCGCAGCCACCTCGGCCCGCTGCGCTTCCGGCGCCGCGCCGTCGGCCCCGACCTCCGCCTCGGTCGCCTTCGCGGCCTCCTTCGCGGCCTCCGTGTCGGGCTGCTCGGGAGCTCCGGCCTCGGGCTCGGCCGTCAGGGTGCCGGTCTGCGCCTCCGCGGTTGACGACTCATCGGCTTCCTTGGCCTTACGGCGAAACCTGGAAAAAACGCCCATAGCTACTCCAAAGCCTACTCGTGTGCATGAAATCCCGCGCCACCCGGAGCGCCTCATTGCGTCGCCCGGGGCTCCGGTCCTCAACACCGGCGGCCGAAACCTCGCAACGGGCAACGACCCCGGCTCCGTAGCGTCACGTAGCTCGTTCGAGGCGGTCCGCCGGGTTTGCAAGACTGGGGCGGTGAGTAGCGCACCCCTCGTCCCCCGGGTCATCGCCGTCGTCGGCGCCACCGCGGCCGGCAAATCGGATCTCGGAGTCTTTCTCGCCCAGCGGCTCGGCGGCGAGGTCGTCAACGCCGACTCGATGCAGCTCTACCGGGGGATGGACATCGGCACCGCCAAGCTGACCCTCGAGGAGCGTCGCGGGGTGCCGCACCACCTCCTCGACATCTGGGACGTCACCGAGACCGCCAGCGTCGCCGAGTACCAGAAGCTCGCCCGCGCCGAGATCGACCGCCTGCTCGCCGCCGGGCGCTGGCCGATCCTGGTCGGCGGCTCCGGGCTCTACATCCGCGGGGCCGTGGACAACCTGGAGTTCCCCGGCACCGACCCGGCCGTGCGCGCCGCCCTGGAGGAGGAGCTCGCGCTGCGCGGCCCCGGCGCCCTGCACGCCCGCCTCGCCGCCGCCGACCCGGAGGCCGCCCGGGCGATCCTGCCGAGCAACGGCCGCCGTATCGTCCGCGCCCTGGAGGTCATCGAGATCACCGGCCGCCCCTTCACGGCCAACCTGCCGGGCCACGACTCCGTCTACGACACCGTGCAGATCGGCGTCGACGTCGCCAGGCCCGAGCTGGACGAGCGGATCGCGACGCGCGTCGACCGGATGTGGGAGGCGGGCCTCGTCGACGAGGTGCGCGCCCTGGAGCAGCAGGGCCTGCGCGAGGGGCGTACGGCATCGCGGGCGCTCGGCTACCAGCAGGTACTCGCCGCGCTCGCCGGGGAGTGCACCGAGGACGCGGCGCGCGCCGAGACCGTGCGCGCCACCAAGCGCTTCGCGCGACGTCAGGACTCCTGGTTCCGCCGTGACCCCCGGGTGCACTGGCTCAGCGGCGCGGCCGAGAACCGCGGGGAACTCCCGGGCACCGCACTCTCGTTGGTCGAACGAGCGGTTACAGCCTGATCACGTGATGGCATCGGGACGCTCCGGTGGTCAACCGGGCTCTTGGGGGCGTGCCATCATCAAGCTGCTATCAAGCCAGTGGAGTCCGAGTTGGGAGGGCGCGTGGCGATGGAGGCCGGCCCTCGCGACACAGCACACGAAGAACCGGGACAGCCCCGTCAGCCCCGTCGGCTGAGCTCCGACGGTCCGGACGGACCTGATGTGATCCCCGCCCACGGCGTTCCGGACGGTCCTGACGCTGTGGGTGACCCGGCCGACGACGAGACCGCGGGTAACGGTACCGAGGTCGAGGTCGAGCTGCGCCCACGGCGGCTCCTGCGCATCTGGCAGCTCGCCCCGATCGTGGCCCTCGCCGCCATGGGCTCTCTGATGTTCGCCTTCCCGCTGGCCTTCCAGTTCGGCGGCGGTGGCGCGGTCGTGGCCATGCTCGGGCTGCTGCTCGGCTGCTGCGCCGCCGGCTGGGGCGTGATGGCCGCCCGCCGCGTCGGCCACACCTGGCCGGGCCTGCCCCGCCGCGGCTCCGGCCGCCGCGCGGACTGGCGGGTGATCGCGTTGTACGTCGTCCTCATCGCGGCCCTCGCGGTGCTCGCGGTCTGGCGTGTGGCCCGCCTCCAGTGACCCGGCGGTGACCGTCCAGTGATCGGGGACCGGTCGACGGCGGGACCGCGTCGGGGTGCGCTCGATGAAACCCGTACCATCGAGAAATGAGCACGCGGATCGCATTCCTCAAGGGCCATGGCACCGAGAACGACTTCGTGATCGTCCCCGACCCGGACAACGCCGTGGACCTCTCCCCGGCCGCCGTCGCCGCCCTGTGCGATCGCCGTGCCGGTATCGGGGGCGACGGCCTGCTCCATGTCGTACGGTCCGCCGCGCACCCGGAGGCGCGCGCTCTGGCCCCCGAGGCCGAATGGTTCATGGACTACCGCAACGCCGACGGCTCCGTCGCCGAGATGTGCGGCAACGGCGTCCGCGTCTTCGCCCGCTATCTGCAGTACGCCGGACACGTCACGGAAGGCGACCTCGCCGTGGCCACCCGGGGCGGCGTGAAGCGCGTGCACATCGCCAAGGGTGATGGCCCCGTCGGCGCCGGTGACGTGACGGTCGACATGGGCCGCGCCGCGCTGCCACCGAGCCCCGAGGACCAGGTCACCGTCACCGTCGGCGAGCGCTCCTGGCCCGCCCGGAACGTCAACATGGGCAACCCGCACGCGGTCGCCTTCGTCGACGACCTCGCCCACGCCGGGAACCTCCTCGACGCGCCGCCCGTCAGCCCCGCCGAGGTCTACCCGGACGGCGTGAACGTGGAGTTCGTGGTCGACCGCGGCGAGCGTCACGTCGCCCTGCGGGTGCACGAGCGCGGCTCCGGCGAGACCCGCTCCTGCGGCACCGGCGCCTGCGCCGTCGCCGTCGCGACCGCCCGCAGGGACGGCGTCGACCCGGCCGTGACCGGCGCCCCGGTGACGTACACCGTGGACGTCCCCGGCGGACGCCTGGTGATCACCGAGCGGCCGGACGGCGGGATCGAGATGACCGGACCCGCGGTGCTCGTCGCGGAAGGCACGATCAGCCCGGAGTGGTTCGAAGGGGCGATCCGTTGAGGGAGCCACAGGGGCCGCGGGGGCCGAATAAGCCGCAGGAGCAGCTGGAGCCGAAGGGGCCGACACCCGTATCCGTCGCGCCTTCTGTGCCCTCTTCTGTGCCATCGGAATCTTCGCTCGAATGGGTGATCCGTTTCACGCTGAGCGAGAGCGGGTGAGCCCCGCGTGATGGGCTCGATAGCATCAAGCACCGGCCACGGGGGGACCCGCCGCCCTCCCTCGGTGTCCGCCGCTGAGGGCACCCCCAGCCGCCGGTCGACAAGCCGGAGGTGCCCATGAGTGCGGAGGTCAATCCCGCGACGCCCGGTGTCCCCCGCAGGCGCGCCCGCGCCCGCCTCGACCTGCGCCGACTCGGCCGGGCCGCGCTGTTCGGCACTACATCAAAGGACCCCGACCGGCTCCCGGACGCGATGGGCCATGTGGCCGAGGCTCACCGCGCCCACCACCCGCAGGCCGACCTGGAGCCGCTGCGCCGCGCCTATGTGCTCGCCGAGTCCTCGCACCGCGGCCAGATGCGCAAGAGCGGTGAGCCGTACATCACGCACCCGCTCGCGGTCACCCTGATCCTGGCCGAACTCGGCGCCGAGACAACGACGTTGACCGCCTCGCTCCTGCACGACACCGTCGAGGACACCGACGTCACCCTGGAGCAGGTGCGCCGCGGCTTCGGCGAGGAGGTCTGCTACCTCGTCGACGGCGTCACCAAGCTGGAGAAGGTCGACTACGGCGCCGCGGCCGAGCCCGAGACCTTCCGCAAGATGCTCGTCGCCACCGGCAACGACGTCCGCGTGATGTCCATCAAGCTCGCCGACCGGCTGCACAACATGCGCACGCTCGGCGTGATGCGCCCCGAGAAACAGGCTCGCATCGCCAAGGTCACCCGTGACGTGCTCATCCCGCTCGCCGAACGGCTCGGCGTGCAGGCCCTGAAGACCGAGCTCGAGGACCTGGTCTTCGCCATCCTGCACCCCGAGGAGTACGAGCAGACCCGCGCCCTCGTCGCGGAGAACTCCTCCCGGCCCGACCCGCTCGCCGCCTTCGCCGACGAATTCCGTACGGTGCTGCGCGAGGCCGGTCTCCACGCCGAAGTCGTCATCCGGCCCCGGCACTTCGTCTCCGTGCACCGCTCCCGGATCAAACGCGGCGAGCTGCGCGGCGCCGACTTCGGGCGGCTGCTCGTCCTGGTCAACGAGGACGCGGACTGCTACGGCGTCCTGGGCGAGCTGCACACCTGCTTCACGCCGGTCATCTCGGAGTTCAAGGACTTCATCGCGGTCCCGAAGTTCAACCTCTACCAGTCGCTGCACACCGCGGTCGCCCGCCAGGACGGCGAGGTCGCCGAAGTCCTCATCCGTACCCACCAGATGCACAAGGTCGCCGAGGCCGGCGTCGTCGCGCTCGGCAACCCGTACGACTCGGGAACCGGCGACGACCCCGCGGGCGGCGACACCTCCACCGATGGTGAGCGTGCCGACCCCACCCGCCCCGGCTGGCTCGACCGGCTCCTGGAGTGGCAGCGGGCCACCCCCGACTCCGAAGCCTTCTGGAGCTCGCTGCGCGCGGACCTCGCCCAGGACCGCGAGATCACCGTCTACCGCGTAGGCGGCGGCACCCTCGGCCTGCCCGCCGGGGCGACCTGTGTGGACGCCGCCTACGCGCAGTACGGCGAGGAGGCCCACGCCTGCATCGGCGCGCGGGTCAACGGCCGCCTGGTGACGCTCAGTACGGTGCTGCGTGACGGCGACACCGTGCACGTCCTGCTCGCCCCGCAGGAGACCGCATCGGGCCCGGACGCGGACTGGCTCGACCACGCCCGCACCCCGGCCGCCCGGATCGCCATCGGCCGCTGGCTCAGCGCCCACCCGGAGGGCCCGGAGGTCGCCGCCGTCGCGCCACGGCCACAGCTGAACGTCGAGACGGTCCGTCCCGTCGCGGCGAACGCGGTCGTCGAACGCCCGGACGCAACGGTCCGTCTCGCGGGCTGCTGTACTCCTGTACCGCCCGACGCCGTCACCGGCTTCGCGGTACGCGGGAACACCGTCACCGTGCACCGCCTGGAGTGCCCGGCCGTGGAGCGGATGACCGCGGCGGGGCGCGGCCGCGTCGCCGTGCACTGGGCGGACCAGGACGACTCCGCCGAGTGCCGGGTCACGCTCGTCGCCGAGTCCTTCGGCCGCCCCCATCTGCTCGCCGACCTCACCGAAGCCATCGCCCTGGAGGGCGCGGCCATCATCTCGGCGACCGTGGAGCCCCCGACCGAGGGCCGGGTCAAGCACACATACACCCTCCAACTCCCGGACTCCGGCCACCTCCCCGCCCTGATGCGCGCGATGCGCAATGTGCCGGGCGTGTACGACGTAGGCCGGATGCGCGCTTGGGATTCAAGCCCGTCCGGCGTCTGAGGACGAGCTAAATCAGCCCGTCCGGCGTTTGAGGACGAGCGCGTTCAGCGCGACAAAGGGGGTCTGGGGGCGAAGCCCCCAGGAGCGGCCACCGAACCCACGGCACGGATCGCGATCCGCAAGACCCGACCCGCCCCCGCGAGGCGCCCGTTCGGGTGGGATGGAAGCGCGTCGGCCGGGGGAACAAGTCACGCCCTGATACCGGTGGTTCATGCTTCTCTCGCCCCGTATCAGGGCCGTCCTGCTCACCGCCGCGTCCACCTCGCTCATCGCCGCCGCCGTGCCGTCCCCCGCCGCCCCGCTCGGCATCGGCGACCGGCTCTTCCCGCACCTCGGCAACCCGGGCTACGACGTGGCGGCGTACGACATCTCCTTCACCTACCGCGGTGACAACAAGAAACCCCTCGACGCCGTCACCGTGATCGACGCCCACACGACGGACCCCCTTGACCGGATCAACCTCGACTTCACCAAGGGCGAGGTCCGCTCCGTGGCCGTCAACGGCGCCCGTGCCGACTTCACCTCGGCCGGAGAAGACCTCGTCGTCACGCCCGCCGACCCGCTGCCCGCGGACAGCCGGATGCGCGTCACCGTGCGGCACACCAGCGACCCCACCGGCAAGGGCGGCGGCTGGGTGCGTACCGGCGACGGCCTCGCCATGGCCAACCAGGCCGACGCCGCGCACCGGGTCTTCCCCTGCAACGACCACCCGGCGGACAAGGCGGACTTCACCTTCCGTATCACCGCCCCCAAGGGCCTCACCGCCGTCGCCAACGGGCTGCCGCACCGTCCGCGGTACTCCGCGCCCGCCGGCACTACGTGGACGTATCGCACCGCCCATCCCATGGCGACCGAGCTGGCCCAGGTCTCCATCGGCCGCTCCACCGTGCTGCACCGCAAGGGCCCGCACGGCCTTCCGGTGCGGGACGTGGTGCCCACCAAGGACCGGAAGCTCCTGGAGCGCTGGCTGAAGAAGACGCCGGGACAGATCGAGTGGATGGAGTCGAAGCTCGGCCGCTACCCCTTCGAGACGTACGGCGTCCTGGTCGCCGACGCCGCCACCGGCTTCGAGCTGGAGACCCAGACGCTCTCGCTCTTCGAGAGGTCCCTGTTCACACGCTCTGAGTTCCCCGAGTGGTACGTCGACTCGATCATGGTGCACGAGCTGGCGCACCAGTGGTTCGGCAACAGCGTCAGCCCGCGCACCTGGTCCGACCTGTGGCTCAACGAGGGACACGCCACCTGGTACGAGGCGCTGTTCGCCGAGGAGCGGTCGAAGCGCACCCTGAAGGAGCGGATGAAGGGGGCCTACCGCGAGTCCGACAAATGGCGGGCCGCCGGTGGACCGCCCGCCAAGCCCAAGCCGCCCTCGCCGAGCAAGAAGATCAGCCTGTTCCGTCCTGTCGTGTACGACGGCAGCGCCCTCGTCCTGTACGCACTGCGCCAGGAGATCGGCGCCGCGGACTTCGAGCGCCTGGAGCGGACCTGGGTGGCGCGGCACGCCGACTCCACCGCCACCACGGCGGACTTCGTCGCACTCGCCGGGAAGATCGCGGGCCGTGACCTGAGCGGCTTCTTCAAGGACTGGCTGTACGCCGAGAAGACCCCGCCGATGCCCGGGCACCCGGAGTGGAAGTCCGCTCCGCCGAAGAAGCAGGACGCGCCGAAGCACGCCGGGAAGAAAGTCGGGTGACGAGACGTTGCGTTCCGTGCGACCATCTTCGGGTCGACGGCGCGCCGGGCCGGGAATCTCCTGGCCGCAGCGCACGTTGACCCTTACGACGACCCGGTGACGGGAGCCGTCGTGGTTCATTCCCTTCCCAGCTACGTAAAGGATCCAATGACCTCCACTTCATCCCCTTCCCAGGACGCGCAGGACCCCCGGGGCTCCGTGCCCCTCTCCGAAGGACTTCGGGCCGATGCCCTGATGGAAGAGGACGTCGCCTGGAGCCACGAGATCGACGAAGAGCGGGACGGCGACCAGTTCGACCGCTCCGAGCGCGCGGCCCTGCGCCGCGTCGCGGGCCTCTCCACCGAGCTCGAGGACGTCACCGAGGTCGAGTACCGGCAGCTGCGCCTGGAGCGCGTGGTGCTCGTCGGCGTATGGACCTCGGGGACCGCGCAGGACGCGGACAACTCGCTGGCCGAGCTGGCCGCGCTCGCCGAGACCGCGGGCGCCCTGGTGCTCGACGGCGTGATCCAGCGCCGCGACAAGCCCGACCCGGCCACGTACATCGGGTCCGGCAAGGCCCAGGAGCTGCGGGACATCGTGCTCGAATCCGGCGCGGACACGGTCGTCTGCGACGGTGAGCTCAGCCCCGGACAGCTCATCCACCTCGAGGACGTCGTCAAGGTCAAGGTGGTCGACCGCACCGCCCTGATCCTCGACATCTTCGCCCAGCACGCCAAGTCCCGAGAGGGCAAGGCGCAGGTCGCCCTGGCGCAGATGCAGTACATGCTGCCGAGGCTCCGCGGCTGGGGTCAGTCGCTCTCGCGACAGATGGGTGGCGGTGGCTCCGGTTCCGCGGGCGGCGGCATGGCCACGCGTGGTCCCGGTGAGACCAAGATCGAGACGGACCGGCGGCGGATCCGCGAGAAGATGGCGAAGATGCGCCGGGAGATCGCGGACATGAAGACCGGCCGCGAGATCAAGCGCCAGGAGCGCCGGCGGAACAAGGTGCCTTCGGTGGCCATCGCCGGCTACACCAACGCCGGAAAGTCCTCCCTGCTCAACCGCCTCACCGGCGCGGGCGTCCTGGTGGAGAACGCACTGTTCGCCACCCTCGACCCCACCGTGCGCCGGGCCGAGACCCCCTCGGGGCGGCTGTACACCCTGGCCGACACCGTCGGCTTTGTACGCCACCTGCCGCACCACCTGGTCGAGGCGTTCCGCTCCACGATGGAAGAGGTCGGCGACTCCGACCTGATCCTGCACGTGGTGGACGGCTCGCACCCGTTCCCGGAGGAGCAGCTGGCCTCCGTGCGCGAGGTGATCCGTGACGTCGGCGCCACCGACGTACCGGAGATCGTCGTGGTCAACAAGGCGGACGCGACCGACCCGCTCGTGATGCAGCGGCTGCTCCGCAAGGAGAAGCACGCGATCGCGGTATCCGCGGCGACCGGCGCGGGCATTACGGACCTGCTCGGTCTCATCGACGCCGAACTGCCGCGCCCCGAGGTCGAGATCGAGGCCCTGGTCCCGTTCACACAGGGCGCGGTCGTCTCCCGGGTACACGCCGAGGGCGAGGTGATCTCCGAGGAGCACACCCCGGAGGGCACCCTGATCAAGGCCAGGGTCCACGAGGAACTGGCCGCGGAACTCTCGACGTTCGTACCGGCGGAACGCTAGTAGGCTCCGCGCGGCGCATACGACAGAGGGCTCCCTTCCGACCCGTACCAGGGTGGGAAGGGAGCCCTCCGTCGTCAGTGCATCAGGTGCGGTGAGACCTCACCGACCGCCGTACTTCTTGCTCATCTGGTCGAAGACCCGCTTGGCACCGCCGCCCAGCTGCGGTCCGGCCAGCCAGCCCGCCGAACCGGCCGGGCCGATCGACGTGTTGGACACCAGGGCGAACTTGCCGCCGGAGGTCTGCCGGAACCAGCCGCCGCCGGACGAGCCCGCGGTCATGGTGCAGCCGATGCGGTACATCGTCGGCGCCGACGGGTCGAGCGTGAGCCGACCCGGGCGGTCGATGCACTTGTGCATGATCTGGCCGTTGAACGGCGGGGCCTGCGGGTAGCCCCAGGCGCCCATCGTGTCCACGCTGCGCGGCGTGGGCGAGGAGAAGTCGACCGGCAGGGCCGTGCCCACGGTCTCCTCCAGGGACTTGCCGCCGTTCTCCGGCTTCACGTGCATCACGGCGTAGTCGTACTCGTACGAACCACCGTTCTGGGCGGCCGTGGTGCCGTCGATCCACTCACCGGAGGTCGAGACCCAGTCCGCCCAGTAGCGGCCGTACGGGGCGATCTCCTGCGGCTGGGCGTTGCGCAGCGCCGCCTCGGACTTGCCCTTGTCGTTGTACGCGGGCACGAACATGATGTTCCGGTACCAGCCGCCCTCCTTGCCCTTGTGCACGCAGTGGCCCGCGGTCCAGACGAGGTTGGACTTGCCCGGGTGGCGCGGGTCCTTCACGACCGTGCCGGAGCAGACCGCGTGGCCCTCCGGGGTGTCGAAGAAGATCTTCCCGACCGGGGCGGCGTTCTGGTGGTACGGCGTCTTCTCGCGCTCGGCGCGGACCGGACGCGGCTCCGGGTCGGTGCCGCTGTCACCGTAGGCGTTGGCGGCGACGGTCTGGTTGGGGTCCTTCGCGGTCTTCATCCGCTCGGGCTTCCACAGGTCCTTGATGACCGGGTTGGCGAAATCCTCCGCCTCCCGCAGCCACTTGTCCTTGTCCCAGTTCTTCCACTCGCCGTTCTTCCACTTGTCGAGATCGATGCCGTGCTCCTTGAGCCGGTCAGCGATGTCATCGATGTCGTCGGGAAGCTTGAGGTCTTCGCTGCCGCCGGAGCCCTCGGACGCGGTTGCCGACGGACTGGCGTCGGCCTTGTCCTGGGTGCCGCCGCCCGACTCGCAGGCCGTGGCCGTCAGCGCCAGGGCAACGGCGAGCGAGGCCGCTGCCAGGGCCGGACGTATGGATCGCATGGTGCTGTAACCCCCGATGGGTTGGAGTGTGTAGTTGTTTGCCCGAGTTGGAGAGGGTGGCCGTGCGGGACCAGATCGGCGCCGGGCCTCGGACCTGCCCGGCGCCGAAAGAACAAGAGGTGCAGCTTACTTGGCGAATTACCTGGCGAACTTCTGGCTGAGTTCGTCGTACAGCTTCTTCGCTCCCTCACCCAGGCGCGGACCGGCCAGCCAGCCGGCCTCCACCGGGCCGATGGACGTGTTGGAGACAAGCGCGGGCTCGCCGTCCTGACCCTCGACGACCCAGCCGCCGCCGGACGAACCGCCGGTCATCGTGCAGCCGATACGGAACATCGTGGGCTGCTGCTTGCTGAGCGAGAGCCGACCGGGCTTGTCGGTGCAGGAGAACTCCTTCTGCCCGTCGAACGGCGGCGCCGCCGGGTAGCCCGTGGCCTTCATGGAGGCGATCTTCGGCACCGCGGGAGCGTTGAACTCGACCGGGAGCGCCGTGCCGACGGTCTCCTCCAGGGACTTGCCGCTGCCGTTCTCCGGCGTCACATGCATGACCGCGTAGTCGTACGGGGCGCCCTGGCCGCCGGTCGCCGCGCCCTGGTCGATCCACTCCTGGGAGGTCTTGACGCCGTCCGCCCACCAGACGCCGTACGGGGCGACCTGCTCCTTGGTCTTGCCCTTCAGCTCCTCGAGCGACCAGCCCTGGTTGTTGTACGAGGGCACGAAGGTGACGTTCCGGTACCAGCCGCCCTCCTTGCCCGCGTGCACGCAGTGGCCCGCGGTCCACACCATGTTGGACTTGCCGGGATTGGCCGGGTCCTCGATCACCGTGGCCGAGCAGACCATGGAGCCCTTGGGGCCGTCGAAGAAGAGCTTGCCCGCCGCCGGAGCGTTGTCGTGGTAGGGGGTCGCCACTTCCTTGGCCTGCACCGGGTCCGGGGTCGGGTCGGTCACGCCCTCATCGCCCGAAATGTCGTTGTCCACCGGCTTGTCGGGGCGCTTGTCGGCGTCCCGCATCCGGTCCGGGTCCCAGAGGTCCTCGATGATCGGGTTGACGAAATCCTCGGCCTCGCGCAGCCAGTCGTCCTTGTCCCAGTTCTTCCAGGCGCCGTTCTTCCACTTGTCCAGGTCGACACCGTGCTCCTTGAGCCGGTCCTTCCAGTCGTCCGGGATCTTGATGGAGTCGCCGTTACCGCCGCTGCCCCCGTTGTCGCCCGCCGGCTCCGAGACGGTCGGCTTGCTGTCGGCGTTGTCGTCGGTCGGGCCGCAAGCGGTGGCCGTCAGTGCGAGCGCCGCGGAGACCGCGAGTACGGCCGGTACGGAGGAAGCGGTGCGGCGGGCCCGCCTCCCTCCGCGAGCGGCAAAGAGCGGGCGTATGGATCGCATGGCGAAATCTCCCCCTGGTCATGACATCCGGTGCGTGTGCGCGGTGCCCGTGGTGCTCGCGGCGGCCATGGCATGCGCGACGTTCGCATGATCTGTGTGCAGTTGTCCGTGCGGTGATCCGCGCGAATGAGCACCCACGATATGACGGGGCGATGCGTGCGTTCCGACGGGGCGGCAACGGTTCTGTCACGGCAGGGATTTGTCCGGGCATGGGGTGTGGGGGATCGGTGGGGATGCGGGGGATGCCGGGGAATTGGGGGTTCTTGGGTCTCTTGGTGTTCTTGGGGATTCGGTGGCTTGCGTTGCTTTCGCGGCTTCGGTGACTCGGCCTCGCGGCTTCGGTGACCTGGCCTCGGGGTCGGTGCGGCGCGCGAAGGTATTGGCTTGGCAAGGAACGTCGTCGGGCCCGTGATCCCCAGGCGGCGGTGTCGTTGGTACGTACGGGGGACACAGGGCCGGTCGGCCCGCCTTCACCTGGGACTTCTCCGCCCAACTCACCGACGTACAGCGGGAGGACAAACACTCGTGGCCGTCACCGAGCCTGCACCGGCACAGCCCGCGCATGGGGCGCCGCCCGCCGCGACCCGGACCGTGGCTCCGGTGGCACCGCCCGTGCAGGACGCCATCCTGCGCCGCCAGTCACTGCGCGAGTCGGCCGCCCGCACCTATGCGCGGGCGCTGCCGATCGTGCCGGTACGAGCCCGCGGCATGACCATTGAGGGCGCCGACGGCCGCCGCTACCTCGACTGTCTCTCCGGCGCGGGCACGCTGGCCCTCGGTCACAATCACCCCGTGGTCCTGGAGGCGATTCGCAAGGTCCTCGACTCGGGCGCCCCGCTGCACGTCCTCGACCTGGCCACACCCGTCAAGGACGCCTTCGTCACCGAGTTGTTCGCCACGCTGCCACCCGAACTCGCGGGCCGCGCCCGGATCCAGTTCTGCGGACCCGCCGGTACGGATGCGGTGGAGGCGGCCCTGAAGCTGGTGCGCCGGGCGACGGGGCGCAGCGGTCTGCTCGCCTTCACGGGCGCGTACCACGGCATGACCGAAGGGGCACTCGCGGTCTCGGGCGGTGCCCAGGACGTACGCGTGACGCGGCTGCCCTTCCCGCAGGAGTACCGCTGCCCGTTCGGGACCGGCGGCGAGCGGGGTGCCGAACTCGCCGCCCGCTGGACGGAGTCGATGCTCGACGACCCCAAGTCGGGGGTGCCCCGGCCCGCCGGGATGATCCTCGAACCGGTGCAGGGCGAGGGCGGGGTGCTGCCCGCGCCGGACGGCTGGCTGCGCCGGATGCGCGCCCTCACCGCGGACCGCGGGATTCCGCTGATCGCCGACGAGGTGCAGACGGGGGTCGGCCGGACCGGCGCCTTCTGGGCCGTCGACCACAGCGGGATCGTGCCCGACGTCCTGGTCCTGTCCAAGGCGATCGGCGGCAGCCTGCCCCTCGCGGTCGTGGTCTACCGGGACGACCTGGACGTCTGGGAGCCGGGCGCACACGCGGGCACCTTCCGCGGCAATCAGCTCGCCATGGCGGCGGGCGCGGCGACCCTCGCGTACGTCAGGGAGCACCGTCTCGCGGAGCGTGCCGCCCAGGTGGGCGACCGGATGCTCGCCGAGCTGCGGTCCGCGTCGGCCTCGTACCCCTGTGTCGGGGAGGTACGCGGACGGGGGCTGATGATCGGCGTGGAGCTGGTGGAACCCGGCGGTGCGGGCTCGGATGTGAGCATGGTGAGCGAGGGGCGGGGCACCGCTCCCGCTCCGCTTGCCGTATCCCCGGCTGATCCGCCTGCCGCTCCATCTGCCGCTTCACCGCCAGCTGCACCGCCTTCTTCACCCCGCCTCGCGGCCGCCGTGCAGAGGGCCTGCCTGCGCCGCGGACTCATCGTCGAACTCGGCGGCCCCCAGGGCTCCGTGGTCCGGCTGCTGCCGCCGCTCACCCTCTCCGATGAACAGGCCACGGCGGTCCTCGACCGGCTGACGGATGCGCTGGCGGATGTGGCGGGTCCGGATGGGTCGGGTTCGGGTGGATCGGCTGTGCGCGGATCGGGTGTGGGTGGCTGGAGTTCGAGTGGAGCAGGTGCGGGTGGAGCAGGTTCGGGTGGAGCAGGTTCGGGTGGGTCGGGGGGAGCGCGGGTCGATTGAGGCCGAGCCCGTGTGGAGCTCGTTCGGGGTCGTTTCGGCTGCGCCGGTCATCGCGGCTAACGTAATGCCCCAAGCCCAACGCCCGTACAAGTAAAGCCACTTGATACTGCATCGCCGTTCTTCCGCCCTCCTCTCTCGTTCCGCTCGCGCCTCACCTGGCTACCGCTTCCCTCCCCCTTCCTCGCCCCCGCCCCCGTCCCCCTCCGGAGCTCTCGTGCCGCATTCCTCCGCCGCCCCCGACCCGGGTACGTCCGCCGCCCTGCTCGCGCCGCCGGAGCTGAACCCCGCGACCTGGGAACAGGCCGCTCGCCGCCTGCTCGCCAAGATGCTCGGCGAGTTCGCTTACGAGGAGATCGTGCAGCCGCAGCCGCAGCCGCAGCCGCAGCCGCAGCCGCAGCCGCAGCCGCAGCCGGGACAGAGGCAGGGGCAGGAGGGTGCGTACACCCTCGCCCTCGACGACGGCGCGGTCCTCGCCTTCCGCGCCCGCCGTGGCGCCTACGGGAGTTGGCGCGTGGACCCTGATTCGCTCACGCTCACTCCCGCCGTCCCCACCGTCCCCGACGTATCCGCTGCCCCCGGCGCATCCGTTGAGCGCGCCGAGCCTGCCGCCCCCTCCGGCCCCGACAACTCCGCCGATCCATCCGCCACTTCGCCAACGTTCGGCGACCCGCTGGAGTTCCTGACTCGCGCCCGCCGCACCCTCGGCCTCGACGGTGCCACGCTGGGCCACCTCGTCCGCGAGCTGAGCACCACCCTCGCCGCCGACGCCCGTCTCGCCCACACCGCGGCCTCTGCCGCCGAGTTGGCCGACCTCGGCTACGCGGAGCTCGAAGGGCACCAGACGGGCCACCCTTGGATCGTGCCGAACAAGGGGCGCCTCGGTTTCTCCGCCACCGATGCCGCCCACTGGGCCCCGGAGTCCCGCCGCCCGGCCCGGCTTCCGTGGATCGCGGTGAGCGGTCGGCTCGCCACGTACCGCGGAGTGACCGGACTCGACACCCCCGAGCGGCTCTACGCCGGGGAGCTCGACGGGACGACCCGGGCCGCCTTCGACGGCGTACTGCGCGCGCGTGGCCTCGATCCGGCGGGTTATCTCTATCTGCCGGTGCACCCCTGGCAGTGGGACGAGGTCGTCCTGGCGCTCTTCGCTCCTTCTGTGGCGGCCGGGGACATCGTGCCGCTCCCCGCCGACCCCGATCTGCGGCTGCCCCAGCAGTCGATCCGTACGTTCCTCAACACCTCGCACCCGCGGCGGCACACCGTCAAGTTGCCGCTGTCCGTCCTCAACACCCTGGTCTGGCGCGGCCTGCCGACCGAGCGCACCCTCGCCGCGCCCGCCGTCACCGCCTGGGTGCACGCCCTGCGCGACGCCGACCCCTTCCTGCGCGACGAGTGCCGCGTGGTGCTCCTGGGCGAGGTCGCGTCCGTCACCGTGGAACACCCCGTCTACGACGGCCTCCCCGAAGTGCCGTACCAGTACAAGGAGTTGCTCGGCGCGATCTGGCGCGAGCCGCTCGACCCGTACCTGGAGCCCGGCGAACGCGCCCGCACGCTTGCCTCGCTTCCGCACACCGACCCGGAGGGCCGGGCCCTCGTCGCGGAGCTGGTGGAGCGCTCGGGCCTCACCCCCGAGGCATGGCTCACCCGGCTCTTCGCCGCGCTGCTGCCCCCGCTGCTGCACTTCCTTTACAAGTACGGCACGGTGTTCTCGCCGCACGGGGAGAACACCATCGTGATCTTCGACGAGCGAGACGTACCGGTCCGTCTCGCGGTCAAGGACTTCGTCGACGACGTGAACATCAGCGCCGAGGCCCTGCCGGAACACGACGTGATGCCGGACGACGTGCGCGAGGTCCTGCTGACCGAGCCGCCATCGTTCCTGCCGCAGTTCATCCACTCCGGCCTGTTCGTCGGCGTGTTCCGCTATCTGGCTCCGCTGTGTGAGGAGCAGCTGGGCGTACCCGAGGCCGACTTCTGGTCCCTCGTACGCGCCGAGATCCTCCGCCACCAGGCCCGCTTCTCCGATCTGAAGGACCGCTTCGAGCTCTTCGAGCTCCTGTCCCCGCGCATCGAACGGCTCTGCCTGAACCGCAACCGGCTCCACCTCGACGGCTACCGCGACCGCCCCGAGCGCCCGCACGCCGCCGTCCACGGCACCGTCCCCAACCCCCTCCACCAGCCGTGACCGCGGGAATGTCAGTGGGGCCCCGTAGACACCTCAGGGCGCTAAGCCGTCAAGCGGCGGCTGCGAGTTCGGTGGGGAAGGCCCTGTCTTCTTCGAACATGCGGCGCTTCTGGAGGCAGTGATAGAGCTGCCCCAACATCCGGTTAAAAAGGTTCCTCTGTGCGGCGGCGTGCCAGTCTCCGTGGTCGTCGCGGCGGCGCCGGTAATGGGCTCTGGCGCCGGGTGAGGCGGTGATCGCGGAGAACGCCCAGAGGTAACCGGCGTGGTTGAGGCGGTCGTTTTTCACCCAGCGCCTGGTGATGGACGACTTCTTGCCGGAGGCCCTGGTGATGGGCGAGGAACCGGCGTATGCCTTCAGCCCGCGGGCATCGGCGAACCGCTGGCGGTCGTCTCCGATTTCGGCGAGCACCCGGGCGCCAAGCTGGACGCCGAGGCCAGGGAAGCTGAGGATGACGTCAGCGTCCGGGTGCTGAGGGAAAGTCTCCTCCACCGCCTTGGCGAGGTCGTCGGCGGCGGTGCAGGCGGCGTCTAGTTGGACGAGAAGGGCGAGCATCTGCTTGCCGAGCGCGTCCTCGACCAGCGGAGGTTGGTGGGCCCAGTCGGCCCGGAAGACCTCCCGGAGGCGTTCGGCCTCGGTCTCGATGCCGCGCTTGCGGCCCGCCCGCTTCAGAGCAGCCTGGATCTGGGTGCGTGTCAGCCGCGCGGCACGGGCCGGTGTCGGGGCGGCCTTGAGGATCTCCCGGGCCTCGGGGCGGCACAGCCCGTTCTTCTACGGCTCGAAGGCCGCCAGGGCGGACGGGTAGTACTCCCGAAGGAGCGAGCGGAGCTGGTTGGAAAGCTGCTGGCGATTCCAAGTGCTGTCCTGCTGGGCGCGGGCCAAGACGGCGACGGCACGGGCCATATCCGAGTCGTTCGGCAGGGCTCGGTGAGCATGCATGTCCGTCCGAAGCACGTTGGCGAGAACGAGGGCATCGCCGGGGTCGGACTTCTTGCGCGAGACGCAGTGGCGGTCGCGGTAGCGGGCGGCTGCCATCGGATTGATCGCGAACACCTGCCGCTTGCCGGTCCGCAGCACCGCCACCAGCAGGCCCCTGGACGTCTCGATCGCCACCGGGATCGGGTTCTCCTCGGTGTCGCCGAACTCGGCGAGCAGGTCCAACAGGATCCGATAGCCGGCCGCATCGTCGGTGATGTGCCGCTTGGCCAGCAGCTGGCCGCTGTCGTCGACCAAGGCGACGTCGTGGGTCCGTTCCGCCCAGTCGATACCGCAGTAGATCAAGTTGCTCCTCCCCTGAGCAAAGGCGTTTGCACTGGTCACGAGCGCATGCGGGCCACGCAGCGACCTAATCCCAGGACTCAGCACCAGGCCGGTCCGCCACCTCAGTAGCCGTTCGTGGCACCAGCGCACCCCACGGGCCTCGGTCTATCCGGGAGCTCAGACGGCTCGGGCGTAACGAGAGGTCACCGCGCGGCGGGCTCGCACCACGAAGATCAACGAGCGAGCACAGCAGTAGGTGGTGGCGGCCGCGAGGACGCCGAACGCCGCCCCTCTCTCTCAAGGCGCCCACGCCGGGCTGACATAAGGCATCCGTCCGGCGCCCACGCGGCCGTCACCACCATGAGCATCAGGACCGCGCACCGATCTACGGGAAGGCATCGGATGCCCGGGTGGTCGTGAGTGTCACGGCCCCGCTGCTCGAACAGCCCGTAACGAACTCTGATCTCGTCCGGCACTGTCTTACCTACGGATTAGGGTGGTCGGGCTATGACGAAGCCCTCCCTCCCCGAACTCCTGCACGCCGCCGTCACCGCCGTCGGCGGCACGGAGCGCCCTGGCCAGGTGACCATGGCCGAGTCCGTCGCCGAGGCCATCGACGACGGCTCCCACCTGCTGGTCCAGGCCGGCACCGGCACCGGTAAGTCCCTCGGCTATCTGGTCCCCGCGCTCGCGCACGGGGAGCGCGTGGTGGTGGCGACGGCCACGCTCGCGCTGCAGCGGCAGCTCGTGGAGCGGGACCTGCCGCGGACGGTGGACGCGCTGCATCCGCTGCTGCGCCGCCGCCCGCAGTTCGCCATGCTCAAGGGCCGTTCCAACTATTTGTGCCTGCACCGGCTGCACGAGGGCGCGCCGCAGGACGAGGGCGGCGGGGACGCGGGCCTTTTCGATCAGTTCGAGGCGGCGGCCCCCACCAGCAAGCTCGGCAAGGACCTGCTGCGGATGCGGGACTGGGCGGACGAGACGGAGACCGGCGACCGGGACGACCTCACGCCCGGTGTCTCCGACCGCGCCTGGTCCCAGGTGTCGGTCTCCTCACGCGAGTGCCTGGGCGCCTCGAAGTGCGCCTATGGCGCGGAGTGCTTCGCCGAGCTGGCCCGGGAGCGCGCCAAGCTCTCCGATGTCGTCGTCACCAACCACGCGCTGCTCGCCATCGACGCCATCGAGGGCGCCCCGGTGCTGCCGCAGCACGAGGTGCTGATCGTCGACGAGGCCCACGAGCTGGTCTCCCGGGTGACCGGCGTCGCCACCGGCGAGCTCACCCCGGGCCAGGTGAACCGCGCGGTGCGCCGCGCCGCCAAGCTGGTCAACGAGAAGACCGCCGACCAGCTCCAGACCGCCGCCGAGGGCTTCGAGCGCCTGATGGAGCTGGCCCTGCCCGGCCGCCTCGAGGAGATCCCCGAGGACCTCGGCTACGCCCTCCTGGCGCTGCGTGACGCTGCCCGCAATGTCGTCTCGGCCCTCGGCTCGACCCGCGACAAGTCCGTTCAGGACGAGGACGCGGTCCGTAAGCAGGCGCTGGCGGCGGTGGAGAACATCCACGACGTGGCGGAGCGGATCAGCAACGGCTCCGAGTGGGACGTCGTCTGGTACGAGCGCCACGACCGCTTCGGCGCCTCGCTGCGTGTGGCCCCCATGTCGGTCTCGGGCCTGCTCCGCGAGAAGCTCTTCACGGACCGCTCCGTGGTCCTCACCTCGGCCACGCTCAAGCTGGGTGGCGACTTCAACGGCGTGGGGGCCTCGCTCGGCCTGGCCGCGGAAGGCCTGGCGGGCACGCGGGGCACGGAGGCCGAGGAGCTGCCCGTCTGGAAGGGCATCGACGTCGGCTCGCCCTTCGACTACGGCAAGCAGGGCATCCTGTACGTCGCCAAGCATCTGGCCCGCCCGGCCCGGGACGGCAACCGCGGCGACATGCTCGACGAGCTCGCCGAGCTGATCCAGGCGAGCGGTGGCCGCACGCTCGGCCTCTTCTCCTCGATGCGCGGCGCCCAGTCCGCGGCCGAGGAACTCCGTTCCCGCATCCCGGAGCTCCCGATTCTGCTCCAGGGCGAGGACACTCTCGGCGAGCTGATCAAGAACTTCTCGGCCGACCCCAAGACCTGTCTGTTCGGCACGCTCTCGCTCTGGCAGGGCGTCGATGTCCCGGGCTCCAGCTGCCAGCTCGTGGTGATGGACAAGATCCCGTTCCCGCGCCCCGACGACCCGCTGATGAGCGCCCGGCAGAAGGCGGTTGAGGACGCCGGGGGCAATGGCTTCATGGCGGTCGCGGCGACGCATGCGGCGCTGCTGATGGCGCAGGGCGCGGGCCGCCTGATCCGAGCCTCGGGCGACCGCGGCGTGGTCGCGGTCCTGGACCCCCGCCTGGCCACGGCCCGCTACGGCAGCTATCTGAAGGCGTCTCTCCCGGAGTTCTGGTCCACGACGGACCGCAATCAGGTACGCCGCTCCCTGGCCGCGATCGACATGGCGGCCAGGGAGTCGGAGGCGTAACCGACCGGACAGCGGGCGAACACCTGGCGTAGCCCGGGCCGCCCACGGATGCGGCACGCCCCTCCCGGCCGTCAGGTGCGGGGAGGGGCAGGGAGACGCGGCGCCGGACCGAGAGCATGGGGTGGCGCGGCTCGTTCAGGGCCCCGGAACCGGCGCAGTTGGTCCCGGGGCCCGGTCAGGGGCGGTGGGGGTCTTCAAACCCGCCGCAGAACTGCCACCACCTTGCCGAGGATCGTCGCCTCGTCACCGGGGATCGGCTGGTACGCGGCGTTGTGCGGCAGCAGCCAGACGTGACCGTCCTCGCGCTTGAACCGCTTCACCGTCGCCTCGCCCTCGAGCATGGCGGCCACGATGTCGCCGTTCTCCGCGACGGGCTGGCGGCGCACGGTGACCCAGTCGCCGTCACAGATCGCCGCGTCGATCATCGAGTCACCCACGACCTTGAGCACGAAGAGCTCGCCGTCGCCCACGAGTTGCCGGGGGAGCGGGAAGACGTCCTCGACCGACTCCTCTGCGAGGATCGGGCCACCTGCGGCGATCCGGCCGACGAGCGGGACGTAGGACGCCGCCGGCTTGCCGGTGGTGTCGGTGGCCTGGGTGCTGGGCTGGTCGGAGCCGCGTACCTCGTACGCCCGCGGCCGGTGCGGGTCCCGGCGCAGGAAGCCCTTGCGCTCCAGGGCCATCAGCTGGTGGGCCACCGAAGACGTGCTGGACAGGCCCACGGCCTGGCCGATCTCCCGCATGGACGGCGGGTAGCCGCGCCGCTGCACCGAGTCACGAATGACCTCGATGACGCGACGCTGCCGGTCCGTGAGCCCCGAGCTGTCCGCCCTGATCCCCGGAGGTCGGCCGGGCAGCGAGCGTGTGGGCTTCTGGCCCTCCGGGTTCGTGGCTGCGTCAGTCATGGCATGCACCGCCTCGAGTCGGCCCTGGGAGCGGTCCTGGGCGGTGATGGTGGCACTGTCTGCGGTGGTGGTCACGGCGGCCCCTCTCGAGATGTTCTCCCTAGCTGGACAACGGTAGTTGCTTTCGAAAGGTTGCGCCAAACACACGTTCGAGTGAAAAACCGCGAATTACCTGACGCGATCATGTGTCCAGGTGTATAGGCGAGGGTCGAACGAATGGCAATTCGGTTTATTGCGGTACTCTTCGCCGTCGGATCGAGCCCTGCGGCGACGCCTCCAGTGTGCCACCCACCCTCCGTGCGATGTTCCACGGGACGTCCGCGTGGCGTTCCCCGGGGTCTCCCGCGGCGTTCTCCGGCTGCATCCTCGCACCCCGCCGGGGGTACTTCCCCGGACCTCCCAGGGTCCAGGCGTGCACCTCTCTCGCGTACGCTCTCCGGCGGCCCGCGACGGCCCGCGTCGGCGACACGCTACAGCGTCGAGAAGGGCATCAAACCCCAGATCTAGTGGTTGAATTGGCGCAGGCACCCAGATGTGGGGTCCCGGGTCGTTGAGGGCCTCGGCCATCGCCTATGCTTGGGGCTGCTTCGAGGGAGTCGGGTGTGGCCCGGGTGTCTTTACGAAGCCATTCAGTCGTGCTGTGAAGGAGGGTTGGGAGCTATGCACTGCCCCTTCTGCAGGCACCCCGACAGCCGCGTCGTCGACAGTCGCACCACCGACGACGGGACGTCGATCCGCCGGCGCCGTCAGTGCCCGGACTGCTCCCGTCGTTTCACGACCGTGGAGACCTGCTCGCTGATGGTGATCAAGCGCAGCGGGGTGACCGAACCTTTCAGCCGTACCAAGGTCATCAATGGCGTGCGCAAGGCATGCCAGGGGCGACCGGTGACCGAGGATGCTCTCGCCCAGCTCGGCCAGCGGGTCGAGGAGGCGGTGCGCGCCACCGGCAGTGCCGAGCTGACCACCCACGACGTGGGTCTGGCCATACTCGGCCCGCTGCGGGAGCTAGACCTCGTCGCATACCTGCGATTCGCGTCCGTGTACCGGGCGTTCGACTCGCTCGAGGACTTCGAGAGCGCCATCGCCGAGCTCAGGGAGCAACGCGACTGCGCGCCTGGCGAGGACGACCAAGGCCGCGTGGCCGACCGCGGATCCACGGGGGCCGGCGCGGTCCCGGTGCCCGCCACCGCCGCCGACTGACGGGCGCACCGGACCGGACCGACGCGGTCGGGCGGTCGGCGGCGATCGAGACCTGTCACGGACGGCACGACCAGCGTCCGCGACACCAGACACACACCGTGCCACGGGAAGAACGGGGCACTTCAGGGCGTTTTAGCCCGATACAGGGAGGCGGCATGACAGAGACGGCGAGCGGCCCGGCACGAGGTTCCCGCAAGGGTGCCAAGGCTGCTGCTGCCCGACAGGGCTTGCGTATCGAGCGCATCCACACCACCCCCGGCGTGCATCCGTACGACGAGGTGAACTGGGAGCGCCGTGACGTCGTCATGACCAATTGGCGCGACGGCTCGGTCAACTTCGAGCAGCGTGGCGTCGAGTTCCCCGACTTCTGGTCGGTGAACGCGGTCAACATCGTCACCAGCAAGTACTTCCGCGGGGCCGTCGGCACCCCGCAGCGCGAGACCGGTCTGAAGCAGCTGATCGACCGGATCGTGAAGACGTACCGCAAGGCCGGTGAGGACTACAACTACTTCGCCTCGCCCGCGGACGCCGAGATCTTCGAGCACGAGCTGGCGTACGCCCTCCTGCACCAGATCTTCAGCTTCAACTCCCCGGTGTGGTTCAACGTCGGCACGCCCCAGCCGCAGCAGGTCTCGGCCTGCTTCATCCTGTCCGTCGACGACTCCATGGAGTCGATCCTCGACTGGTACAAGGAAGAGGGCATGATCTTCAAGGGCGGCTCCGGAGCCGGCCTGAACCTCTCCCGTATCCGCTCCTCCAAGGAGCTGCTCTCCTCCGGCGGCAACGCGTCCGGGCCGGTCTCCTTCATGCGCGGTGCTGACGCCTCTGCAGGAACGATCAAGTCGGGTGGCGCCACGCGCCGCGCGGCCAAGATGGTCATCCTCGACGTCGACCACCCGGACATCGAGTCCTTCATCGAGACCAAGGTGAAGGAGGAGGAGAAGATCCGCGCCCTGCGCGACGCGGGCTTCGACATGGACCTGGGCGGCGACGACATCACGTCCGTCCAGTACCAGAACGCCAACAACTCGGTCCGCGTGAACGACGAGTTCATGAAGGCCGTGGAGGCCGACGGCAAGTTCGGGCTGCGCGCCCGGATGACCGGTGACGTCATCGAGGAGGTCGACGCCAAGTCGCTCTTCCGCAAGATGGCCGAGGCCGCCTGGGCCTGCGCCGACCCCGGTATCCAGTACGACGACACCATCAACCACTGGCACACGTGCCCGGAGTCCGGCCGCATCAACGGCTCGAACCCGTGCAGCGAGTACATGCACCTGGACAACACGTCCTGCAACCTGGCCTCGCTGAACCTGATGAAGTTCCTGAAGGACGACGGCGAGGGCAACCAGTCCTTCGACGCCGAGCGCTTCGCCAAGGTCGTCGAGCTGGTCATCACCGCGATGGACATCTCCATCTGCTTCGCGGACTTCCCGACCGAGAAGATCGGCGAGAACACCCGCGCCTTCCGCCAGCTCGGCATCGGCTACGCCAACCTCGGCGCCCTGCTCATGGCGACCGGCCACGCCTACGACTCCGACGGTGGCCGTGCGCTCGCCGGCGCCATCACCTCACTGATGACGGGTACGTCGTACAAGCGCTCCGCCGAACTCGCCGCCGTGGTCGGCCCGTACGACGGCTATGCCCGCAACGCCGAGCCGCACAAGCGCGTCATGAAGCAGCACGCCGACGCCAACGCCAAGGCCGTCCGCATGGACGACCTGGACACCCCGATCTGGGCCGCCGCCACGGAGGCCTGGCAGGACGTGGTCCGGCTCGGCGACAAGCACGGCTTCCGCAACTCGCAGGCGTCCGTGATTGCCCCGACCGGCACCATCGGTCTGGCGATGTCCTGCGACACCACCGGCCTCGAGCCCGACCTGGCCCTGGTCAAGTTCAAGAAGCTGGTCGGCGGTGGCTCGATGCAGATCGTGAACAACACGGTCCCGCAGGCGCTGCGCCGTCTCGGCTACCAGCCGGAGCAGGTCGAGGCGATCGTCGCCCACATCGCCGACCACGGCAATGTGATCGACGCCCCCGGCCTCAAGCTGGAGCACTACGAGGTCTTCGACTGCGCCATGGGCGAGCGCTCCATCTCCGCGATGGGCCACGTCCGGATGATGGCCGCGATCCAGCCCTGGATCTCCGGCGCGCTCTCCAAGACGGTCAACCTGCCCGAGTCGGCCACCGTCGAGGACGTCGAAGAGGTCTACTTCGAGGCGTGGAAGCTGGGCGTCAAGGCGCTCGCCATCTACCGCGACAACTGCAAGGTCGGTCAGCCGCTCTCCACCAAGAAGTGGTCGTCCACCGACGAGGCGGCGAAGACCGAGATCACGGAGAAGGCCGAGGACACGATCCGCGAGGCGGTCGAGAAGGTCGTCGAGTACCGCCCGGTCCGCAAGCGCCTCCCGAAGGGCCGCCCGGGCATCACCACCTCCTTCACGGTGGGCGGCGCCGAGGGCTACATGACCGCCAACTCCTACCCGGACGACGGACTCGGCGAGGTCTTCCTGAAGATGTCCAAGCAGGGCTCGACCCTCGCGGGCATGATGGACGCCTTCTCCATCGCCGTCTCCGTGGGCCTGCAGTACGGCGTCCCGCTGGAGACGTACGTCTCGAAGTTCACCAACATGCGCTTCGAGCCGGCCGGTATGACGGACGACCCGGACGTGCGGATGGCGCAGTCGATCGTCGACTACATCTTCCGCCGCCTGGCGCTGGACTTCCTGCCCTTCGAGACCCGTTCCGCGCTCGGCATCCACTCCGCCGAGGAGCGTCAGCGCCACCTCGAGACCGGCTCCTACGAGCCGACCGACGATGAGCTGGACGTCGAGGGCCTGGCCCAGTCCGCCCCGCGGGCCCAGGAACTCCTGAAGTCCGTGTCGACGCCGCGCACCGAGAGCACGCCGAGCGCGAAGGAGGCGCACACCTCCGCCGAGCTCGTCGAGATGCAGCTGGGCATCAACGCCGACGCGCCGCTCTGCTTCTCCTGCGGTACGAAGATGCAGCGGGCCGGTTCCTGCTACATCTGCGAGGGCTGCGGTTCGACCAGCGGCTGCAGCTGATGTGAACCAGTAGGTCCCCGAGGGGCGGTGAGCCGGACGGCTTGCCGCCCCTCGGCGTATCCGGCGACGGTCTGCTCAGACGAGCCGGTCGAGTTCGGCGAAGAACGACGCCGGTGCGGCGTCGAAGCCGCGGATCGAGGGGTGCAGTTCCCACGCGCCGGTCTCGTCCCGGGTGAACTCCGCGACCGTGGCTGCCGTGCAGCGCGCGACCTCGGTCAGGTCGCTGGTCGACAGCTCCGTATAGCCCTCGGCTATCCGCACGCCGGTGTTGGCGATGTCGCCGAAGACCCGGTGTCCCTCGGTCTGCTGAATGGCCGCGCCGACGACGACGCGGGTGTACCGCTCGGCGATCCGGTCGAACTCCAGGGTCATGACCTCGTCGTAGCCGAAGCCCTGGCCCGTGCGGCTGTCCCGGTTCAGCGTGATGGTGCCGTCCGGCGACCGGCTGTCGAAGTGCACCACGTAGTCGGGTTCGTTGTACGGCGCGTCGGCCGTGTAGGCCGCCGCGATCAGATCGAGGTCGTGGTCCGGGGCGCCGAGCGGGCTCGGATCCCACCGCAGCCCGACCTCGACCTTGCCGAGTCCCTTGTTGAACGTACTCACGTCCGGATTCCCCCTTTTCGGCGCTGAGTTGAGGACACGTCACGCGACGACGTCCGATGACTACGCTACGACGTCCCACCGACAATCGTGCAGCGCGGGGGAGTTCGGGACGGAGTGGTGATTCTTTCGGGACGGTTCGGAGGCACTGTGCCGGAGCGTGACCGACGCCATGCTCAGCACCGTACGATGGCGCGGTGCTGGTCAAGTGGATTCGCTGCACGGTTGTGGACCGCCAACGGTTCGAGCGGGGGCAGCGGAAGTGGGCGGGGCTTCTGGGGGAGCCGGGGTTCCGAGGACAGGGCGGCGGGTGGAGCAGGATACGACCGGACGTCGTCCATCTTTTCGCCTTCTGGGAGAGCCGCGCCTTCTACGACTCCTTCATGGCGCGCTCCCACGACCGGCTGCACGCCGCCCAGGTCGGCACGTACAAGGACAGCCAGGTCAAGCTCTTCGACCACCGCTTCGACGTGAAGACCGGGTTCGAGCCACGCTTCACCGGCGTCGACGTGGTGCGGGTCGCGCACTGCCGGGTGCGTGCGGAGAGGGTCGAGCACTTCGCACTGATGCAGGAGAAGGTGTGGAACCCGGCGATGGCCGGATCCCCGGGCATGGTCCGCGGCCTGTTCGGGGCGGCACCCGGTGATGAGTTCCTGGTCCTTTCCATGTGGCAGTCGGCGGCCGAGCACGGCAAGTACCGCGCCGAGCGCGTCGAACGGCTCGCGTTGCGCGCGCAGATAGAGGCCGATGTCGCGGCCCTCGCGGGCGATGTCGTGCAATTGGAGCCGTCCTGGACGGTGTGAGCGGCCCGCCATGACCGGCTCCCGCGGCGCTGCCGGGCGTGCGGCTCAGGCCGCCGTCCTGGCGAAGGCGCCGGAGCGGATCGCGGCGAGCGCGGCCGCGGCGGACTGGTCGGCGAGGGCGAGGTCGACCGGCTCGTGGGTGACGAAGAGTCGCAGGAACAGCGGGGCGGAGACGGCGCGTACGACCGTGCCCGCGTCGGTGTCGGGGTCCGCCTCGCCGCGGGCGACCGCCCGCTCGACGACCTCTTCGCAGCGCCTGAACCGCTCGGTGTAGAAGGCGCGCAGGGCGTGCTCCGCCCGCTCGGACTGGAACGACGCCGCGATGAACGCCGTGGGTGCGGCTGCCGCGGCCGGGTCCGCGAAGCTCTCCACCACCTCGCGCGCGAGGGCGCGCAGGTCGCCTTCCAGGCTGCCCGTATCGGGCGCTGCCCAGGTGTCCTCGCCGGCCTGGTCCAGGGCCTCGGCCACGAGCCCTTCGAGCCCGCCCCAGCGGCGGTACAGCGTCGTCTTATGGACGCCCGAGTGCTCCGCCACATACTCGACCGTCAGCCCGGGGTACCCGAACTCGGCCAGGCCGGTGAGCACCGCGTCGCGGACCGCGGCGCGGGTCCGGGCGGTGCGTCCGCCGGGGCGGAGGGTGCCGGGGGACGCGGTGGTCTGCTCCGTCTGTTCCGGCTGGTCGGTCGGCTCGTGTTGCGCGGGCGCCGGGCGCCTCGGGCTCTTCAGATTCTTCGAAGGCAATTGCTACTCCCGTTGCGTTAGTGGCTCCGAGTGTGCCACACTCAACGTTAATGCACCAGGAGTTGCATTTGAATGGATCCTTGGCGGTGCAGGCCCGGTGGCGGGCACGGTGATCGGAGGCGTCCTTGCCCACTCAGATCTCTCTTCGTGGCGTGACCAAGTCGCGCGGCGACCGGCTGCTCCTCGACGGCGTGTCCCTGACGGTCCGCCCGGGCGAACGCATAGGGGTCGTCGGGGAGAACGGCGCGGGCAAGTCGACGCTGCTCCAGCTCCTCGCCGGATCCGAACGGCCCGACGAGGGCGAGGTCGTGCTCCAGGCCGACCAGGGCGCGGGGCTGCACGCCCAGACCCCGCAACTGCCGCAGGACCGGACCGTCGGCGACGCGATCGACGCCGCCCTCACCGAACTCCGCTCCATGGAGCAGAGGTTGCGCCACCTCGAGGAAAGCCTCGGCGCGGGCGACGAGGCCGAGCTGAGCGAGTACGGCGACCTGCTCACCGCCTTCGAACTGCGCGGCGGGTACGAGGCCGACGCGCGCGTGGACAAGGCGCTGCACGGACTCGGGATCGGTGACACAGGGCGGCACCGCGTGCTCGGCAGCCTGTCCGGCGGCGAGCAGGCCCGGCTCGGACTGGCCTGCCTCATCGCGGCGGCGCCCGAGGTGATGCTGCTCGACGAGCCGACCAACCACCTGGACGAGTCCGCGCTCGACTGGCTGGAGGAGGCCCTGCTCGCCCACACGGGCACGGTGATCGCGGTCTCCCACGACCGTACGTTCCTCGAACGCGTCGCCACGGCCATCCTCGACGTGGTCGCCGACCGCCGCACGGTCGTGCGGTACGGCGGCGGGTACGCGGGCTACCGCGCCGAGCAGCTCGCCGCGCGCCAACGCTGGGAGCAGGCGTACGCGGAGTGGTCCGAGGAGACGGCCCGGCTCGAGGAGTTCGCCCGCACCACCGCGCACGGCGTCGCCGCCGGGCGCGGCATCAAGGACAACAACAAGATGGCGTACGACCGGGCGGGCGCCCGCGTCCAGTCGTCGGTCTCGGGCCGGATCCGGAACGCACAGGAACGGCTCCGCCGCCTCCGAGAGAACGCCGTCCCCCGCCCACCGGAGCCGCTGACCTTCCGGGCCCACCCGGTGGCGGGGGCCGCCGAGTCGGAGCTGGTGACCCTGCGGGACGTGCGGGTCGCCGACCGGCTCACCGTCGACGAGCTGAAGGTCGCCGCGGGGGAGCGGTTACTGATCCACGGGGGAAACGGAGCGGGCAAGTCGACCCTGCTGCGCATCATGGCGGGCGTCCTCGCACCGGACGAGGGCACTGTGCTCCGGCGCGGCGCCGTCGGCTACCTCGCCCAGGAAATCCCGGTGAGCCGCCCCGCGGAGCGGGTGCTCCAGACCTTCGGGCGCGGACTCCCACTCACGGAGGAGGAGCAGGCAGAACTGCTGCTCTCCTACGGCCTGTTCCGCCCTCGCGACCTGCACGTCCCTGTCGGCTCGCTCTCCGCCGGGCAGCGCCGCCGCCTCGGTCTGGCCCGCCTCCTGGCCCGGCCCGCCGACCTGCTGCTGCTCGACGAACCGGCCAACCACCTGGCCCTGTCCCTGGTGGAGGAACTGGAGGAGGCCCTGGAGCAGTGGACGGGCGCGCTCGTCGTGGTCTCGCACGACCGCCTGCTGCGCAGCCGCTTCACCGGGCGGATACGCCGGATGGAGGGCGGGCACCTCGTCGGCTGACCACGGTCGGATAAGCCCATCTAGGGTTTCGGCATGGCACGACCTCGGCGCATCGTCCTCGTCCGGCACGGCGAGTCGGAGGGCAATGTCGATGACACGGTGTACGAACGCGAACCCGACCATGCGCTGAGGCTCACCGAGACCGGTCGGCGGCAGGCGGAAGACGCAGGTCAGCGGCTGCGCGCGCTCTTCGGGGACGAGGGCATCAGTGTCTATGTCTCGCCCTACCGACGCACCCTGGAGACCCTGGCCGCCTTCGGCCTTGACCCCGACCGCATCCGGGTGCGGGAGGAGCCGCGGCTGCGGGAGCAGGACTGGGGCAACTGGCAGGACCGGGACGACGTACGACTGCAGAAGGCGTACCGGGACGCGTACGGCCACTTCTTCTACCGCTTCGCCCAGGGCGAGTCGGGTGCCGACGTGTACGACCGGGTGGGTGCGTTCCTGGAGAGCCTCTACCGCAGCTTCGAGGCGCCGGACCACCCGCCGAACGTCCTCCTGGTCACCCACGGACTGACCATGCGGCTGTTCTGCATGCGGTGGTTCCACTGGTCGGTCGCCGAATTCGAGGCGCTGTCCAACCCGGGCAACGCCGAGATACGGATGCTGGTGCTCGGCGAGGACGGGCGGTACACCCTCGACCGCCCCTTCGAGCGGTGGCGCGAGCCCGAGCCGTACGACTTGAGAGGTGAGAGCCGAGAGATGAGGAACGAGAGATGAGAGGTGGGCGATGCGGGGTGAGAGATGCGGGGTGGGAGATGAAGGTGAGAGACGAGCGGCGAGGGCGCGAGAGGAGAGGTGCGAAGCGTGAACGGACGGGACTTAGGAGGCGCGGGGTGGCCCGCGTGTCCGGCGGGTCGGACGGGACACCCGATAGAGTGGCAGGGCGATGATCGCTGACTCCGCTTCCGAACGGCGCCTCGAGCGTGCTCTGGCCGGCCTGCGTGGCCTCGCGGTAGGGGACGCCCTCGGCGCCCAGTTCTTCATCCCCGCGCACTATCCCCTGCTCAAGCGGCGGGAGCTGCCGCCCGGGCCCTGGCCCTGGACCGATGACACCGAAATGGCCTGCTCCGTGCTCGCCGTTCTCGTCGGGCACGGGCGCGTCGAGCAGGACGCGCTCGCCCGGTCCTTCGCGGAGCACCAGAGCGACGACCGGGGCTACGGTCCCGCGGTGAGCCGACTGCTCCGGCTGTTCAGGGAGGGCGGCGACTGGCGCGAGCTGTCCGCCGGGCTGTTCAAGGGCCAGGGCTCCTGGGGTAACGGCGCGGCCATGCGGATCGCACCGCTCGGCGCCTGGTACGCCGACGACCCGGAGCAGGCCACGCACCAGGCGGAGATCTCCGCGTACCCCACGCATCAGCATCGCGAGGCGGTCGTGGGCGCCATGGCGGTGGCCGCCGCGGCGGCACTCGCGGCGGACTCGGCGGGTCCACCCACCCCCGCGGCGCTGCTCGACGGGGTGATCGCCCTCGTGCCGCGCAGCGCAGTCGGCGCCGGGCTGCGCCGGGCCCGCGACATGCTCGACTACGACGACGCGACCACGGTCGCCGCGGTGCTCGGCTGCGGTCGGCGCAGCACGGCGCATGACACGGTGCCGTTCGCGCTGTGGTCGGCCGCCCGGGGGCTCGGCGACTTCGAGCGGGCCATCTGGACCACCGCCCAGGTGGGCGGGGACATGGACACCACCTGCGCCATCGTGGGCGGAGTGGTGGCCGCCGGTGCCGACGGAGCGCCGCCCGCCGCCTGGCAGGAGCGGACCGAGTCCCTGCCCGACTGGGTTCCGGGCACCGCTGACTGACCGCCTGCGATTCCCCGACCCCCTCCGTAACCGTCTCCGACCCTCCGCGCCGTCTGCGACTCTCCGCGACCCCCGACACTCCGTCCACCGACTACGCGGTCATCGACCTCTGCCCAGCACTCTCACGTAACGTCAAAGTTTTCGGAAGCTCATCTTCCTGTGTGACCGGCTCAAGTCGTGCTTGAGTTCGGCGTATGGCTCGGAGTTCGGCAGCGAGACTTGCGTACGAAATCTACCGCTGCGTTAGAGTGGCGCTGCTCGCCGACGGTGTCGGCCTGCTTCCGCATGCTGGTCCCGGGCCGTGGTGGAGTGTTCGCCTCGTCCACTGCTCGGGAGCGGCACCGCGCTTGCTGAACGGCTCCGCGGCAGCGCCCGGGTGACCTCGTAGAGGAAGCCCCGAGAGGTCTGGACGAGAAGGAAGAGTGTGATGGCCGTATTCAGGCTCGAGCTGGCCGACGGGCGGGACATCGAGGTCGAGGCCGAGGCGGCGGGCCGCGCCCCCTCGGGGGAGATCGTCCTCGAGGGCAGTGACGGCCGGGGACGGATCGAGCGCATCGCCACCTACCGGCCCGACGCCGTGAAGTCCGTGTCCCGCCGCGGCCCCGCCGAAGGGGGCGTCTACACCTGGCTCCCGCAGCCGGCCTCCGGCCAGTGGTGGTGCTACTGAGCCGGATCGGACGCCGTGCCCAACTGGGCGGAACGGCAAGTTCCGGGCCGGGGTGTCGCAGCGTGCCCCTGGCGGCGTAATCTGTCAGGCGCCATGCCGTACAAAGCACCCACGCACACTGTCGAACGCTCCCTGCGGGCGACCACCGGAGCGAAGATCGTCGCCGGTGTCGACGAGGTGGGACGCGGCGCCTGGGCGGGCCCGGTCACCGTCTGCGCGGCGGTCACCGGACTGCGCCGGCCGCCGGAAGGGCTCACCGACTCCAAGCTGCTCACCGTGAAGCGGCGGGAAGAGCTGTGTGAAGTCCTCACCAAGTGGGTCACCGCCTACGCGCTCGGTCATGCCTCGCCAGAGGAGATCGACAAGGTCGGTATGACGGCGGCGCTGCGCCTTGCCGCGGTGCGTGCGCTGGAGGAGCTGCCCGTCCGTCCGGACGCGGTGATCCTCGATGGTAAGTACGACTATCTCGGTGCCCCCTGGAAGGTCCGCACGGTCATCAAGGGGGACCAGTCCTGTGTCGTGGTCGCCGCGGCCTCGGTGATCGCCAAGGTCCGGCGGGACGCGATGATGGCCGAACTGGGCGCCGAGCACGCCGACTTCGCCTTCGGCGCCAACGCGGGGTATCCCTCACCGGTGCACAAGGCGGCACTTGAGGAGCGGGGTCCGACCCCGTACCACCGGCTCTCCTGGTCCTATCTCGACGGGCTGCCCAAGTGGCGGCACCTCAAGAAGAACCGGGTCCCGGTGTTCGGAAATGGTGTTGAGAAAATCGAGGGGCAACTCGGCTTCGATTTCTGACACCATTGCCGGTCGTACTCATGTGCCACCCGCTGGTGCGGTCCGCACCGGCGTTTGATAGACAACCACCCATGCCTCTCATTCCCGAGGAGCCTCAGATTCACGAGAGCGCCCAGGGTCCCCGCGCTACGCCCGCCAGCGGCCGCACCGCGCCGACCCCCCGTCCCGTTCCCGGCCCCCGCCCCGCAGCCCCGGCGCGACCGGGGCGGCCGGGGCCCGCCCGGCCCACGCCGCCCGCCCAGCGCACCACGCGTGAGTCGGCCAAGACCGCACCGCCCGGCCCGTCGCCGGCCCAGGCCAAGACCAACGCCAAGGGTCCTGGTACGCCTGCGACTTCGGGTAAGCCCGCTGCTCCGGCCGCGCCCGCCGCGTCCGACGCGCCTGCCACGCCGCAGATCCAGCTGATCCCGGCCTCCGCGGAAGGCGCGCTCGACGCCGCCGACGAGGCCGTCGACCTGCTGCTCGACAGTGGCCGCGCGCCCGGCGAGGTCCTGGTGATCAGCACCGGCGAGCCGCACCCGTGGGCCGCGCACGAAAGGTCCTTCGGCGAGGCCTCCTACTGGGCCCAGCACGACGCGCGCGACGACGTGTTCTACGCCGCCGCGACCGACGCCGGGCGCGCCGAGTCCCGGCCCGTGGTCGTCGTCGCCGTCAACGGCGGCTCCGACGCCGACGCGGCCACCGCGCTGCCGCTGGCCCTCAGCCGGGCCGGTGCCCTGCTGATCGTCTGCGGCGACCCGCAGCGCATCAACTCGGCGCTCGGCGCGGGAGTCTGAGACCCCGGGCCGCGGGTGCGGCTCGGGGTACGACGGCTGGGGTCAGAGCTCGGTGTGCGGCTTTGACCTGGGCGTACGCCGTGAGGCCTGCCGGTGACGGTCGGTGTGCGCGTGCGACTTGAGCGCTGTTCGGTGTGTGCGTACGCCGCACGGGTTGCCGGTGTGCGCGCGGTGCGGGGACTGCGTGTCCGTGGCGGTTCGGCCTGGCCTAGGGCCCGTCACCTTCGATCTTCGCGGGCCCGCGACGCCGCCGTGGCATCAGCCGCTGGCGCGGCGGGTACACTCTCGCCGCACCGGCCGAAGCCCCACGTACGCCCGGGCCATCGAGTGAACAGCACTTCGCCCGGCACGCCGACAGCACGCACCAACGGCATTCATCAGCCGCTCCGCGGCGGGCGCGGGCAGAACCACGAAGATCGGGAAGAACGGGCTCTAACGCGCCGCCGTCCGGTGTGACACGGCCGCGGCGTCCGATGTGCCCGCCGCCGCGTCCGCTGCGCCCGCCACCCCCGTACCCGTACATACCGAAGAGGCATCTGAGCTTGCCGGGCTTGCCGGGCCCGCGGCGCTGCGATGGTCCCGGGACCGCGGCAGCTCCACGCCGTTGAGCGGCTGCCACGGCTTCGCGCCCGTGCGTGGGTGGCGGCCGTTGCGGTCCTCGCCGAGGACCTGCCAGCCGTCGCGGGTCAGCGTGATGTACGCGCCGCAGCGCAGCCCGTGCAGGGTGCACGCGTCCCGCAGTCCCCACATCCACGCGCCGTCGTCCGGGGTCCAAGCGGCCTCGCTTTCACGGCAGTACAGCAGTACCGCCGTACGGACCGGGGAGCGGCGGCGCAGGTCATGCGGGATGACCCGGCGGAGCTGGGCGAGGAGCGCGTTGCGGTAGACCCAGCCGTCCGCGCCGCCCGGGCGCCGCACGAACGAGGCGCTCGCCCGTAGCCGCTCGTCCTGGTCGAGCACGGCGACGACGGCGGTCTCCGGCTCCGGCAGATGCCGGTGGTGCAGCCCCCTGACGACCTCGCGTGGGTCGCGGAGCAGGGGTATGCCCGCAGCGGCCCATTCCGAGGGTTCGAGTTGACGGGCCAGCTGATTGGTGGCGTCGGCGGACATCTGTGCGCGTTTCGATGCCCCCGGCATCGATGTCGCGGCGGACGGAGCGAATCCGAAGGTCACGGTCCTCCCTTCGGCTACGCGCCCACACCTGCGGGCGGGTCGGACTGGAAGCGCGCCGCGGCACGGCGGAGCCGCACCACGGACCGGCTGCACGGGAGCGGTTCCAATTCTCGCTGCCGTACTGGCCCCAGGCAACGAGCAGTTGGCCCTCGGGCCAGCCGTCCACTGAAAGCGTCACGAGCGTCACGCTGAGTGAATTCGCCGACGGTCCTCTTCATCGGGTTGCATGGGGCCATGGACCATCAGGAGCTCCGAGCCGAAGCCGACGCCATCCTTGCCGAGCTCGTCGGTGATCCGGGGGGTTCGGCGCGGTTGCGGGAGGACCAGTGGCAGGCCGTCGCGGCTCTGGTGGAGGAGCGGCGGCGCGCGCTGGTGGTGCAGCGCACCGGGTGGGGCAAGTCGGCGGTGTACTTCGTCGCCACCGCACTGCTGCGCCGACGTGGATCGGGCCCCACCGTGATCGTCTCGCCGCTCCTCGCGCTGATGCGTAACCAGGTCGAGTCGGCGGCGCGGGCCGGGATCAAGGCGCGCACCATCAACTCGGCCAACCCGGAGGAGTGGGACACCATCCACGACGAGGTCGAGCGCGGCGAGACCGACGTTCTCCTCGTGAGTCCGGAACGCCTCAATTCGGTGGATTTCCGTGAGCAGTTGCTGCCCAAGCTCGCGGCCGAGACCGGTCTGCTCGTGGTCGACGAGGCGCACTGCATCTCCGACTGGGGCCATGACTTCCGGCCGGACTACCGCCGGTTGCGCGCGATGCTCGCCGACCTCGCCCCCGGCGTGCCGGTGCTCGCCACCACCGCGACCGCCAACGCGCGGGTCACGGCAGATGTGGCCGAGCAGTTGGGCACCGGCACCGGCGAGGCCCTGGTGCTGCGCGGTCCGCTGGACCGGGAGAGCCTGCGCCTCGGCGTCGTCCAACTGCCGGACGCCGCCCACCGGTTGGCCTGGCTGGCCGAGCATCTGGACGAGCTGCCGGGCTCCGGGATCATCTACACGCTGACGGTGGCCGCGGCCGAGGAGGCCACCGCCTACCTGCGCCAACGCGGCTTCCGAGTGGCCTCCTACACCGGGCGTACGGAGAACGCGGACCGGCTTCAGGCCGAGACCGACCTCCTGGAGAACCGGGTCAAGGCGCTGGTCGCGACCTCGGCCCTCGGCATGGGCTTCGACAAGCCGGACCTGGGCTTCGTGCTTCATCTCGGCTCGCCGTCCTCGCCGATCGCCTACTACCAGCAGGTCGGCCGCGCCGGGCGTGGCGTCGAGCACGCGGAGGTCCTGCTGCTGCCGGGCAGGGAGGACGAGGCCATCTGGCGCTACTTCGCCGACACCGCCTTCCCGCCCGAGGCGCAGGTACGCCAGACCCTCTCGACCCTCGCCGAAGCGGGACGCCCGCTCTCCGTACCCGCTCTGGAGGCGTCGGTGGACCTTCGGCGCAGTCGGCTCGAGACGATGCTGAAGGTCCTTGACGTCGACGGCGCGGTCAAGCGGGTCAAGGGCGGCTGGACGGCCACGGGAGCCGACTGGGTGTACGACGCCGAGCGGTACGCCTGGGTGGCGCGGCAGCGGGCCACCGAGCAGCAGGCGATGCGCGATTACGTGAGCACGTCGCAGTGCCGGATGGAGTTCCTGCGCCAGCAGCTGGACGACGAGGGCGCCACCCCGTGCGGCCGTTGCGACAACTGCGCGGGCGCGTGGGCCGATTCCTCGGTCTCGGAGGAGACGCTGAGAGGTGCGGCGAAGGAGCTGGACCGCCCGGGCATGGAGGTGGAGCCGCGCCGGATGTGGCCGACGGGGATGCCCGCGCTCGGCATCGACCTCAAGGGGCGCATCCCGGCCAAGGAGCAGTGCTCCACCGGGCGCGCTCTGGGACGGCTCTCGGACATCGGCTGGGGTAACCGGCTGCGCCCGCTGCTGGCGGAGAATGCCCCCGACGGCCCGGTCCCCGACGAGGTCCTGCGGGCCGCGGTCGCGGTCCTCGCCGACTGGGCACGCTCCCCGGGCGGCTGGGCGACGGACGCCCCGGACGCGTCCGCCCGACCGGTGGGCATCGTCGCGGTGCCGTCCCTGACCCGTCCGCAACTGGTGGGCTCCCTCGCCCAGGGCATCGCGACCGTCGGCCGCCTCCCCTTTCTGGGGACCCTGACGTACACCGGTCCGAACGGCGCGCACGCGGCACGCCGCAGCAACTCCGCCCAACGCCTCAGGGCGCTGTCCGGCGCCTTCACCGTCTCCGAGGAACTGGCCAGTGCCCTGGCGGGCTCTCCGGGCCCCGTCCTGCTCGTGGACGACTACACGGACTCCGGCTGGACCCTCGCGGTCGCCGCCCGCCTGCTGCGTCAGGCCGGGAGCGAACAGGTTCTTCCGCTGGTCCTCGCTGCGGCGGGCTGAGCTTTCCGGCCCGCCGAACTGGCGCTGATCTCCCTGCACTGATCTCCCCCTGCTGATCCCTTGGCAACATCAGTGCCATGTGAAATATTACTGCGCGTGCCCACGAGGAATTCTTCGGATCTCATCGTCGTCGGGGCGGGCGTGGTCGGCGCCGCCTGTGCGTACTACGCGGCCTGCTCCGGCCTGACCGTCTCCGTGGTCGACCGCGGCCCTGTGGCAGGCGGTACTACGGGCGCGGGCGAGGGGAATCTCCTTGTCTCCGACAAGGAGCCCGGACCCGAGCTCGAACTGGCCCTGCTCTCCACGAAGTTGTGGCGCGAGCTGGCCGACGAGCTGCCGCGGGAGATCGAGTACGAGACGAAGGGCGGCCTCGTCGTCGCCTCCGGCGAAGAGGGCATGACCGCGCTGCGGGACTTCGCGGGGCGGCAGGCGAGGGCCGGGGTCACGGTGGAGCATGTGCCGGACGACGGTCTCGCCGACCTGGAACCGCATCTCGCTCCCGGTCTCGCGGGAGGCGTCCACTACCCGCAGGACGCCCAGGTGCAACCCGCCCTGGCCGCCGCCCACTTGCTGCGCGCCGCCGGTTCCCGGGTGCGGCTGCGGCTCGGTGCGGAAGTGACCGGCTTCCTCACCGGCACGGGTGGCGAAGTGCGGGGCGTGCGGACGTCTTCCGGCGACCTTCATGCCGCGTACGTCGTGAACGCCGCCGGGGCGTGGGGCGGCGAGCTGGCCCGGATCGCGGGTGTGGTGCTGCCGGTGCGACCTCGGCGGGGCTTCGTCCTGGTCACCGAGCCGCTGCCGCGCGTGGTGCGACGCAAGGTGTACGCCGCGGACTACGTCGCCGACGTGGCGAGTGACTCCGCGGCCTTGCAGACCTCCGCCGTCGTCGAGGGCACCCAGGCCGGACCGGTCCTGATCGGCGCGAGCCGGGAGCGTGTCGGCTTCGACCGCACCCTCTCCGTGGCGGTGCTGCGACGCCTGGCCGAGCAGGCGGTACGACTCTTCCCGGTGCTCGCCACGGTGCGGGCCATGCGGACGTACGCAGGATTCCGCCCCTACCTGCCCGACCACCTGCCCGCGATCGGTCCTGACCCACGGAGGCCGGGCCTGTTCCATGCGTGCGGTCACGAGGGGGCGGGGATCGGACTCGCTCCGGCGACCGGACGGATCGTCGCGGACCTGGTGACGGGACGGGAACCAGGCCTGGACATGGGGCCGTTCCGGCCGGAACGGTTCGGTGACGGGGGTGACGGGGGTGACGGGGGTGACGGGGGTGACGGGGGTGGCGAGGGCGGCGACACCGACGGGCGGGACAGGGCCGACGAGGGCCCTGGCGGCGACGGGGTGGTGCGGTGACCTCATCCGATCTCCTTCGATCCTTTGCTCTACTCGATCTCCATCGACCCTTTGACGGCCTTCTCCGAAGGGAGTCGCGTCATGGCGCGTAGCCGCAACCCCGTCGATCTCGTCGGCGCGGAACCTGAAGCCGCGTTCGAGATCACGTACGACGGCCGTCCCCTCACCGCGCTGCCGGGTCAATCCGTGGCCGCCGCGCTCTGGGCGAACGGCATCCTGGCCTGGCGCCGCACCCGCGTCGGGGAGCGGCCGCGGGGCGCCTTCTGCGGCATCGGGCAGTGCTACGACTGCCTCGCCACCATCAACGACCGGCCCAACCGCCGGGCCTGCCTGGTCCCGGCGCAGCCCGGCGACAGCATCACGACCCAGGAGGGGCACGGCCATGGCGGACTCGGCGTCTGATGACGTGAACGGTGAGCTGACGGGTGAGCTGGAGGGTGATCCGAGGGACGACGTGTACGACGTCGCGGTGATCGGCGCGGGCGCCGCGGGGCTCGCGGGTGCCGTCACCGCGTCCGAACTCGGCCTTTCGGTGGCCCTGTTGGACACCTCCGCACAACCGGGCGGGCAGTTCTACCGTCACCCCGCCCCGGCCCTCGGTGCGGTCCGGCCCGAGGCCCTGCACCACGACTGGTCCGCCTTCGCCGACCTGCGCCGCCGCCTGGCGCACAGCGACGTCAGCCGTCTTTCCGGGCACCATGTGTGGACGGTCGTACGCGAAGGCGACGCCGGGCCGTGGGAGGTGCACGCGGTCACCGGGGTGGACGGCGACGGAGAGCGCCCGGTGCGGGTGCGGGCCCGCGCGGTGCTCCTGGCGACCGGAGCGTACGAGCGCCAACTTCCCTTTCCCGGCTGGACCTTGCCCGGGGTCGTCGGTGCCGGGGGAGCGCAGGCGATGCTCAAGTCCGGCCTCGTCCTGCCGGGGCGGCGGGTGGTGGTGGCGGGCAGCGGGCCGCTGCTGCTCGCCGTCGCCGCGTCGCTTGCTGCGGCGGGGGCCCGCGTCCCCGCGGTGGTCGAGGCGTCCGGCTACCTCCGTTACGCCCGCCACCCCCGCGTCCTCGCCGCCAATCCGCACAAGGCGGCGGAGGCCCTGCTGCACGGCGCGACGCTGCTGCGGCACGGGGTGCGGCCGCTCACCCGCGGCGCGGTGACCCGGGTGCACGGAACCGACCGCGTGGAGGCCGTCACGGTCTCCCGGCTCGACCGCAATTGGCGTCCCGTGCGGGGATCCGGCCGCCAGATCGCCTGCGACGCCCTCGCCGTCGGCCACGGCCTGGTGCCGCAGCTCGAACTCGCCACCGGACTCGGCTGCGCGACCCGACGCACACCGGACGGCGCCTACGCCCTCGAACTCAGTGCCTTTCAGGAGACCTCGGTGCCCGGCGTCTGGGCGGCGGGCGAGACCGGAGGTGTCGGCGGCGCCCAACTGGCGTACACCGAAGGCGAGCTGGCGGGCCTCGCGATCGCCGCACGGCTGCGCGGCCGGGCCGCACTCACCGAGGGTGGGCCGGCGCGCGAACTGCGCCACCGCCGCGACCGCATGCGCGCCTTCGCCGACGTGATGGCCGCCGCTCACGCACCCCGCCCCGGCTGGACCGAGTGGCTCGACGACGCGACGGACGTGTGCCGCTGCGAGGAGGTCACCGCGGGCCGCGTCCGAGAGTCGGTCGCGGAGTGCGGCGCCCGCGACGCCCGTACCGTCAAACTCCTCACCCGCGCGGGCATGGGCTGGTGCCAGGGCCGGATGTGCGGGGCGGCCGTGGCCTGCCTGGCCGCGGAGGCGCAGGGCGAGGGAGTGCCACCGTCGCCGGAGCGCCGACCGCTGGCCGTGCCGATCCCGCTGGGGGCACTCGGCGCGCTTCCTGACCCAGCTGATGCCGAGGCGGACGAAGCCGCCGACGGAACCGATCCCGATGCCCGGTCCAGCCCCTGAACCGACCCCTTGATGGATTCCCTCAAGGCGCCCCTGATGGTGCCCTTGATAGAGCCGGACAAGCTTAAATAAAATGTCACACCCCACAGAAGGGCCTCCCCTCATGACCAACGCCACCTCCGCGACGGCTGGTTGGAACGCTGACCGCCCCTGGCGCGGCATCATGGTCGCCACCGCGCTGCCCCTGCGCGATGACCTCTCCGTCGACTACGACGCCTACGCCGAACACGTCCGCTGGCTCATCGAGAACGGCTGCGACGGCGTCGTGCCCAACGGCTCCCTCGGCGAGTACCAGACCCTGACCGCCGACGAGCGCGCCCGCGTGGTCGCCACCGCCGTCGAGGCGGCGGGCGACGGGGCGCGTGTGATGCCCGGCGTTGCCGCGTACGGCAGTGCCGAGTCGCGCCGCTGGGCCGAGCAGGCCGCCGAACAGGGCTGCGGCAGCGTGCTGTTGCTGCCGCCGAACGCCTACCGCGCCGACGAGCGGGCCGTGCGCGCCCACTATGCCGAGGTCGCCGAGGTCGGGCTGCCCGTGGTCGCGTACAACAACCCCATCGACACCAAGGTCGACCTGACCCCGGCCCTGCTCGCGGGGCTCCACGCCGACGGGCACATCGTGGCAGTCAAGGAGTTCACCGGCGATGTGCGCAGGGCCTACGAGATCGCCGAACTCGCCCCAGAACTCGACCTGTTGATCGGCGCGGACGACGTCCTGGTGGAGCTGGCCCTGGCCGGGGCTGTGGGCTGGATCGCCGGTTACCCCAATGCCTTCCCCGCCGCCTGCGCCGGGCTGTACCACGCCGCCGTCGCCGGGGACCTGGGGACTGCTCTGCCGCTCTACAAAACCTTGCATCCGCTGCTCCGTTGGGACTCCAAGACCGAATTCGTGCAGTCCATCAAGCTGTCCATGGACATCGTGGGCCGCCACGGAGGACCCACCCGGCCCCCGCGCACGCCGCTTCCCGACGCGACCGCGGCCGAGGTGCGCGCGGCCACCGAGAAGACCGTCGCCGCCGGTCACCGCTGACCGAACCCGCCCGGGAGGACCCCGCACCCATGCGTACGCGTCACGTCTTCCATGCCGTCGACTCACACACCGAGGGCATGCCCACCCGCGTCATCACCGGCGGTGTCGGGGTGATCCCCGGCTCCACGATGGCAGAGCGCAGGCTCCACTTCATCGACCATTTGGACCACCTGCGCACCCTCCTGATGTATGAACCGCGTGGTCGCGCCTCCATGAGCGGCGCGATCCTCCAGCCCCCGACCCGCCCCGACGCCGACTACGGCGTGCTCTACATCGAGGTCTCCGGACTGCTCCCGATGTGCGGGCACGGCACACTCGGCGTGGCCACCGTCCTGGTCGAGACCGGCATGGTGGCGGTCACAGAGCCGGTCACCACGGTCCGCCTGGACACCCCCGCCGGCCTTGTCCCCGTCGATGTACACGTCGAGGACGGTGTGGCGAAGGCGGCCACACTCACCAACGTCCCCGCGTTCTGCGTCGGCCTGGACCGCAAGGTCGAGGTGCCGGGGTACGGGACGGTGACGTACGACCTGGCGTTCGGCGGCAACTTCTACGCGTTCGTCGAACTCGACGTGCTGGGGCTGCCGTTCGACCGAGCCCGCAAGGACCAGCTGCTCGCGGCAGGCATGGCGATCATGGACGCCGTCAACGCCTCGCCGGACCGTCCCGTCCACCCCGCCAAGCCCGAGATCGCCGGACTCAAGCACGTCTACCTGGCGGCCCCCGGCTCCGACGCGCACCGCTCACGGCACGCCATGGCCATCCACCCGGGCTGGTTCGACCGCTCGCCGTGCGGCACCGGAACCTCCGCGCGCATGGCGCAGCTGCACGCCCGCGGTCAACTGCCCCTGCACCGCGACTTCGTCAACGAGTCCTTTATCGGTACGGAGTTCACCGGCCGTCTCATTGAGGAGACGGAGGTCGCCGGGGTGCCCGCGGTGGTCCCGCGGATCACCGGCAGGGCCTGGATCACGGGCACAGCCCAGTACTTCCTCGATCCGGACGACCCGTTCCCGGGAGGGTTCCTCCTATGACCGCCGCCGCGACCACCGCCGCCCTGGCCCTTGGGCCGGGCGGTGAGGATCGCCAACTCCGTGCCGTACGCCCTGGTCCAGTACACCCGTAGGCACCTGCGAAAACAACGTGACATTGTACGCTGGTGGCCCGCTCGGCCACGGACGCCGGGGCACGAACGGGCCACGAAGGGAAACACCGCGACCATGGGGCACCTGAAGCAGCGCAACCTCAATACCACCCGAGAGCGCTTGCGCGACCAGGTCGCCCACCATCTGCGGGCCGCCCTCATCTCGGGCGAACTGCGCCCCGGCGAGGTGTACTCGGCACCCGGACTCGCGGAGGACTTCGGGATCTCCGCGACTCCGGTCCGCGAGGCGATGCTCGACCTGGCCCGCGAGGGTCTGGTCGAGCCGGTCCGCAACAAGGGCTTCCGGGTCACCGAGGTCAACGAACGCGACCTCGACCAGTACACCGAGATCCGCACGCTGATCGAGGTCCCCATGATCGGCCGGATCACTCGCAGCGCCGCCCGCGAGGACCTGGAGGCGCTGCGCCCGGTGGCCGAGGACATCGTGCGCGCCGCCCGCGACCATGACCTCATCGGCTATCTCGACGCCGACCGTCAGTTCCATCTCTCCCTGCTCGCCCTCGGTGGCAACGACCGGCTCGTGGAAACCGTCGGCGACCTGCGTAAACGCTCCCGCCTGTACGGCCTGACGGCCCTGGACGAGCGCGACCAACTGATCCCCTCGGCCGAGGAGCACATCGAACTGCTCGACCTGATGCTGGCGGGTGACGCGAAGGGCGCGGAGAAGTGCATGGCCCGTCACCTCGGTCATGTGCGCTCGCTGTGGGCCGAGGGAACCCAGAAGCGCAAGCCCGCCCGGCCCGGACTGAAGGCCCGTCTCGGCTCCCGGTGAGGGCCTGTCCTGTCGACCGAGCCACCTCGCCGCCGACTGCGTGCCGGCTGCGGTCCATCCGGGTCCCGCTCGTCCCGCTGGCCGCGATCGCCTGACATCATCGCCCGCCGCGCTTCCTCGCTGGTGAAGCCCTCAACGGTCCGCCTGTCGTGTCCACGATCCGAGTTATCCACAGGCCAAAGCGGAGTTCGGGAATCCGCGGGACAGTCGGCGCATGACGAATCACAGCGAAGCCGTCGGAAGCCCCGGCGAACAGACGATCACCCTGCGCAGCCCCGGCGAACTGGCCGACGCGCTGCCGTACTTGATGGGATTTCACCCCGACGACAGCGTGGTCCTCGTAGGCGCGCACGGAGAACACGGAAACTTCGGCGGGCGGGTGCGCCTCGGCATCCCCGAGCAGCGGGAGGACTGGCCGTCCATCGCCCAGCAACTCGCACGGTGCCTGGTCCGAGGCAGCGTGAAGCGGGGAGGGAAGCCTGACGCCGTCGTCGTCTACCTGTGCCGGGAGCCAGGCGTGGACGAGACCGGACGTCAGGTGGTGGAGCGGCTGAGGCCGCTGGCCGACGCGGTCCGCATGGCCTGTAGCAGCCTCGGCATTCCGGTGCGGGAAGCACTCTGCCTCTCGGGCGGACGCTATTGGTCGTACGTCTGCACCGACTCCCGCTGCTGCCCTCCCGAAGGTCGGCCGCTGGCAATGCCGGGCACCTCCGTCATGGCCGCCACCGCAACGTACGCGGGCATCCAAGTGCACGGCAGCCTCAAGGAGATGGAGGCCCGGTTCAAGCCCGGCCCGGGAGCTGGCGTGGCCGCACAGACACGGGCACTCGACGCAGCCACGGCGGCGGTCGCCCCGCGCATGCTGACGGGCACCTACGACCGGGCGCAGGCGGAGGAGGAGACCCTGGCCGCGGCGAGCCGCACCCTGGTACGCCTGCGTGACCATTCGCCGACGGGCGGCCCGGCCACGGCCGACGCCAGGGACGACGCGCTGCTCGAACCCGACGAGGCCGCCCGTCTGCTGCTCGGCCTACAGGACCGGCTGGCCCGGGACCGGGCCGCGGAGTGGATGGAAGGAGAAGACGGCGCCGCGGCCCTCCGACTCTGGCGTGCGCTGGCCCGCCGCTGCGTCGGCATCTACGAGGAGTTCGCCGTAGCTCCCCTCGCCCTGGCGGGCTGGGCGGCCTGGTCACTGGGGAACGAAGCAGAGGCCAGGGTCGCCCTCGGCCTGGCCCTGCGCATCGACCCCCAGTACACCTTCGCCCAACTCCTCCACCAGGCCTGCAATGAGGGGCTCGACCCGGAGACGGTGCGGCAATGCTTGCGGCGGGCTTCCCGGGATGCGTCGGGGAGTGATGGGTCGAGGAGTGGTGCGTCGGGGAGTCGCGAGCCGGGGGGTGGCGCATTGGGGGCGACGGGTGCGTCGGGCACGGCAAGTACTTCAGAGGCGACGGCGGCTTCGGGGGCGGCAAGTACTTCAGAGGCGACAGGTGCTTCGGGGGTGGCAGATCCATCTGGGACGGAGGGCCCGTCTGGGGTAGCGGACCCGTCGGGGACGGAGGGCCCGTCTAGGGTGGCGGACCCGTCGGGGACGGCAGATCCGTCATCACTCGAGCCGTCTGACGCGCCCGAGCCACCCGACGCTCCCGAACCGACGACGCATCCCGCCGCCTCTCGTCACCCCTCACGGTCGACCCGCCGCCCGGCCTCAACGGGCCCCGCCCGAAACAAGTCCCGACCTGCCGGTCAAGGCCCCGGGAGGCCGCGCGCATCGGCCCGCGGCGTCGCCCGGAGGCCAAAGTACCCAAGGGGATGGGCCGGTTCGTGGGACGTCAGGCAGCCGAGGACCCGGCACCGGCACGTGCCCGGACCCGGCCTCGGGCACGGGCACGGGCAAGAACAAGGACACGGACACCAGGGAGGCACCGATGGTCGAGCTGCCGAAGACGAGAGGCACGAGAGGTGACGCCCGCATGCTGTCGCTCACTCCTCGTCTGACGCCCCAGCGCGCCCAGCGCCCACCACACACTCAGTGCCCGCACCGCCCGCACCGCCCTCAGCACCTTCCGCGCCCCCAGCGCTCGCAGCGCGCCCAGCACTCCCGGGCCCCGAACCCCAGCCGTCCCCAACTCGCGTCGCGCCCCCGTGACCTGGTGTGCCGCCGTTGCGTTCACGTGAGTGGCGCGGTCGCCGTACGGCGGCCGGCTGCCATCACCACGACCCCGCGACGAGTCGCTCCCGGGCGCGCCTTCGTCAGCCCGAGGGCACGCACCGGGGCGCAGAAGAAGAGCTATGCCCCCTCGTGTACCGTCCCCGGCTCCCGGCAGAGAGAGCCCTGCGGTCCTACGGTCATCGCTGGCGCCGCCGCGCACCGCGGGCGGGGAGTTGCCGATCCCCGGGCCACGGCGACCTGCCGAACTGCCGCCCGTGCACAACGCGTTGATCTGTGTCGCCCTGCCGGGGCTCGCCATCGGCGCGGAGGACGGACAGCTGACGGGCCGCGGCCTCGAGGGGTTCTACCGCGCGGGCCGCCGCCTGCTCTCCCGCTGCCGGGTACGGGTGGCGGGGCGCGAACCCCTCGCCGTACAGGCGCGGTTGCTGACCGCGGACCGTGCCCGCTTCGCAGCGGCGCTGCGGCCGTCAGGGAGCGGCGGACCCGACCCTGTGGTGCTCGTCGAGCGGCTGCGGGACGCCGTGGGCGTCGAGCGCATCACGCTGCGGAGTGCGGCGCCGCGGACGCTGCGGCTCCCCGTCGAGGTGTCTCTGGCCACCGATCTCGCGGAACTGGGGGCGGTTGCCTCCGGGCGCCCGGAGGCCGCACTGCCCGCGAGCGTCCACGGTTCGGGCCTGCGGTGGTCGCGCGGAGCGGTCGGGGCCGTGGTCGCCGCGGAGCCGCCGCCGGACGACATACTGGCCTCGGCGGGAGTGCTGCGCTGGGATCTCCACCTGGAGCCCGGCGGGGTGCACAGCATCGAGCTGCGGGTACGTCTCGACGGTGCGCCGCCGCTGCGCCCGGTCGGCACCGGTGCGGGCAACCCGCTCGCCGCGGCGCGGGCCGAAGGGGACGATGGGCGGGTGCGGACGCTGTTCGACAGGTGCCTGGGGGATCTGAGGGCGCTGCTCCTGCGCGACCCCGGGCATCCCGCGGACGTCCACCCGGCGGCCGGGGCGCCCTGGCGGTGCGGGCTCGCACCGTCCGAGGCCCTGGCGGCGGCACGGATGGCGCTGCCTCTGGGCACCCGGCTCGCCGCAGGCACCCTGCGCACTCTGGCGCGCACTCAACTCCGGGGCGCCGGAGGGCAGTCGGGCCTGGTGCCCGGGCCGCTGCGGCACGGGGGTCCGCATCTGCCGCCGCGCTGCACGGGCATCGAGGCGACGCTGCTCTTCCCGGTCGTGCTCGCCGAGGCCACCCGTTGGGGCCTGCCCGAGCAGGACGTGGAGGAGCTGCTGCCCGCCGCCGAGCGGTGCCTCGCCTGGCTGCGCGGCGCCACCGGGGACGGTGTCTACCTGCCAGACCCGCACCCGGGTGGGCCGCTGCGGTGCGAGACCCAGGCGCATGCGCACCGTGCGGCGGTGCTCGGTGCCGGGCTCCTGGAGGCGTACGGGCGGCCGGGCGCCGCTGACCTGCGGCAGTGGGCGGCGGAGCTGCGGGCAGCCTTCCGGGAGGACTTCTGGCTGCCGGACCGCAGCGGGGGCAGGCCCGCGGCCGCCCGCACACCGGAGGGCAGGCCCGTGCCGCACCTGGGCAGCGGTGCCGCGCACCTGCTGGACACCGGGCTCCTCGGCGGCGGCGTCCTGGCCGAGGGGCTGCTCGACAAGGTGTGCACGGAGCAGCTCGCCCGGCTGCTCGGCGCCCCCGCCATGGACTCCGGCTGGGGACTGCGCAGCCTGGGGGCGAAGGAGCCCGGGCACAACCCCTTCGGGCACCGGGGAGGGGCCGTGCGGATCCACGAGACGGCGGTCGCCGTGGCGGGCCTGGCCGCCGCCGGGTACGAGAAGGAGGCGAGTGCCCTGCTGCAGGGCGTGCTGACCGCGGCCGAGCACTTCGGCTTCCGGCTGCCGGAGATGTACGCAGGGGTGCAGCGCACCGGTGACGGCGCGCCGTTACCGCACCCGGCCGCCTGCCGACCCGCGGCGACCGCCGCGGCCGCGGGCGTCCAGCTGCTCACGTCTCTGGCGGGCATCCGTCCCGATGCCCCCGCCGGGACGGTCACGTTGCGGCCGGTACGCAGCGCGCCCCTGGGGGAGCTGGGGCTGACGGGGCTTGTCGTGGCGGGGGCGCCGTTCGCGGTACGGATCAGCCGACTCGGCCTCGCCATGGTCGAGGAAGCCGCGGACGGGCTGCAGTTGGGGGTGTGATGGGGGATGAGGGGGCTAGGAGGGGGTGGGAGTGGGGTGGGAGTGGGGGATGGGGCCGGGGGAAGGGGAGGGGAGGGCGGGGGCGGGGGCCCCACAGAGAAGAGATCGGGCCGAGCGCACTGAAGCGAGTGCTTATCGTCAGGCAGACGACTATGATCGCGGCATGTCACCCTACGACCCGTCGGCCTTTCCGCCCTTTGCTGTCACCGTCGACCTGGTCGTGCTGACCGTGCGCCGTCACGCGCTCTGCGCACTGGCGGTCCGCCGAGGTGAGCCGCCGTTCCAGGGGCGCTGGGCGCTGCCCGGAGGCTTTGTGCGGGCGGACGAGGACCTGGCAGCGGCCGCGGCGCGGGAGCTGACCGAGGAGACGGGCCTGTGCGCGCAGGACCCCGGGACCGTAACCCCGGCGCCGGGCAACGGCGCGCACCTGGAACAGCTGGCCACGTACGGCGATCCGAAGCGGGACCCGCGGATGCGGGTAGTGAGCGTCGCGCACCTCGTGCTGGCCCCGGACCTGCCCGCGCCCCGGGCGGGCGGCGATGCGGACGGCGTGCGGTGGGCGCCGGTCGAGACCCTGCTCGCGGGGCAGGAGGGCGAGCAGAACGGGCCGCTCGCCTTCGATCACGCACAGATCCTGGCGGACGGCGTGGAGCGAGCCCGGTCGAAGATCGAGTACTCCTCGCTCGCGACGGCGTTCTGTCCGCCGGAGTTCACCGTCGGGGAGCTCCGGCGGGTCTACGAGGCCGTGTGGGGCGTGGCCCTCGACCCGCGGAACTTTCACCGCAAGGTGACGGGCACCCCGGGGTTCCTCGTGCCGACCGGCGGCACCACCACGCGGCAGGGCGGCCGTCCCGCGCAGCTCTTCCGGGCCGGCGGCGCAACGCTCCTGAACCCGCCGATGCTCCGCCCGGAAGTCTGACCACCACCACTCCGATCCCAACGCCGACCGCCTGCCACCGCCTCCGGCCGGTACCTGCCCGCACGCCCCGGACAGCGTCCGACAGGCCGCCGCCCCGTACCCCCGTCCCCCCCGGTACCCCCGCACCCCCACAGTTGGCCTGGCACAGGCCCCAACAAGAGCCGCCCAGGCGCCCGGCCCTGCCCTCACCCCGCCGATCCATCCGACTCACCCGATCCACCCGACCCACCACCCAGCATGTCCCTTACGAGTGGCCGCGGAGTCACGGACCCACGGAGCCGCAGGGCAGCAGGGCAGCAAGGCCACAGGGCTACGCGACCGCAGCGCCCCCGGCCCTCCGGCCCCCGGCCCTCCGGCCCCCGCCCCCCGATCCGTACGCCCCACCCCACCCCACCCCTGCCTCGTACGCCGAAATCGCACACGAAGCACGCGCACGCCCGCCCCCCGCCACATGCCTGAAAAGGTAGAAATGTCGCGTTATCTTGCTGCGGTACCAACGGGGTCCGTCCGTCCCCGATCCGGCGGATCGCCCCTGGCCGCCGAGCGGTCGCCACCTTCCCGCGAGAGAAGCGATGATCCAGGCAACCGGACTGACCAGCAATCCCCGCCGGGAGCAGCCGCCCGTAGTGGACGACGTGTCCTTCGAGGCGCGCTCCGGCCGCGTCACCGCGCTGCTCGGCGCCGTCGACGCGGGCACGAACGTCGTCCTGAGGCTGATGCTCGAACTGCAACCGGGCCGCGGCGTCACGTACTTCAGAGGCCGCCCGCTGTGCCGTATTCCGCACCCGTCCCGCGAGGTCGGCATTCTCCTGGGCGATGTGCCGGGCCACCCGTCGCGCACCGTCCGGGGCCAGCTGCGGATGCTCTGCGCGGCGACCGGCGTGCCCGTGTCGCGGGCCGATGAAGTCCTGGAGGTCGTGGGCCTGGTGAGCCTGCGCGACCAGCGCCTCGGCACTCTCTCTCGGGGCATGGACCGTCGGCTCGGCCTTGGCTGTGCCCTGCTCGCCGACCCGCACACGCTCGTCCTCGACGCGCCCGGCGACGGCCTCTCCGCCCGCGAGGGCGCCTGGCTGCACACCGTGCTGCGGGCCCACGCCGACCAGGGCGGCACCGTGCTCTTCACGACCCGGGACCCGAAGGAGGCCGCGCGCGCCGCGGATCACGTCATCACCCTCGACCGGGGCCGGGTTGTCGCCGACCAGGAGGCCGTGGACTTCGCCCGCACCCGGCTCCGCCCCCGCGTCGCCGTCCGCTCCCCGCACGCCGCCCGCCTGGGCGCGCTGCTCACCAAGGAGGCCCGCGCGGGGCGGCGTTCCATCGAGGTCGTACGCGAGGGCGGCAGCAGGCTCTCGGTGTACGGCAGCAACTGTGCGGACGTGGGCGAGACCGCTTTCAAGTACGACGTTCTCCTCCATCAACTCGCCGACGAGGTCGCGGACTCGGGTCCGCCCCGACCTCGGTCGCAGCCTCCGCGGCAACCTCATGAGCACAGGCACGCGCAGCAGTCCGCGCAGGAGTCCGCACAGAAGCCATCCCTCGCCACCTCCTCGACCAGTCCCACCCCGACCCGCACCTCGCCGCCCCGCGGTGGGCTCTCGCCCCGGCCGTCCGACGGTCAACTCTCGCCCTTGCCGCCCCCGATCACCGTCCGCCCGGCCCGTGGACCGCTGCGGCCGCTGCGTTACGAGGTGCGTCGGGCCTTCGGGGTCGGTACCGGGTATCTGACCGCCTTCCTGGTGCTCGCGGCCTCCGCGGTCATCGCCGTGCTGCTCGCCCGGACCGGCCACACCCCGCTGCCCCGGCTGCTCGCCGCCTGGCCGTACGAACTCCCGTTGCCCCCGGCAGCGATGGGCGCCGGGCTGCTCGGCGCGCTCGCGTTCGGCGATGAGTTCCGCTACCCGGCGCTCGCCGCCGACCGCGGCACCGTGCCCCGCAGACTCGGGCTGCTCGTCGCCAAACTCACCGTCGGTGCCGTTACCGCGCTGCTCCTGGCCCTCGCCACCGTGGTGTGCGACGGGGCGCTCTTGTACGTCGTGTATGGCGAGGAAGTGACCAGGCTGCCCGCCGACTGGCCGGTCCTGGTGGCGAGTTGGGTGAGTCTCACGGTCGGCTGTTCCTGGGCCGGGCTGCTTGCCGCCGGAGTCTTCCGGTCCACTACGGCGGGGCTCGCGGCGCTGCTGTGCGTACCGGTTGTTCTGGTGCCCGTGGTGCAGAAGTTGGTTCAGGGGCCGTCCGTGCGGTCTGCCGCCGGTCTGCCCGGGCGGCTTCGCGACCTTGCCCTCGTGCAGTGGCCGGTCAGGGGCGATCGCTATCTGGCCGCCGCCGTGCAGATGTTGGCCCAACCGTTCGCCGGGGCCCTGCTGTTGAGCCTGGTCGCGCTGCTGTCCGCGTACGCCCTGACCGCGCTGCGCGTACGAACCCGCTGAGCTCCGGGCCCGTACCGCGGCATCCGTGTCCACTCCGTGGGGCGGCGATTTCGCGTATACGGGCTCATGCCCCGTTCGTCAACTCGCTCTCCGTACACGGGAGGAGACGGAAGGGGAAGAGAACGCGAGAAGTAACGTCCCTTTTATTTCTATAAGGCGTCAATTGTCGCTAGGTGAGCGATCACCCTTTCGTGTGCTTTTCACCAAAGCCCTCAAGGCGCTTGAGAGCTCAGCCGACAAAGGATCCGTGAGTACCCTTGCGCACACCATGATGACCACCGCCCGCTCCGCCGACTCCGGCCTCGCAGGACCGGGCGAAATCGACCGCTATCCGTATGCCGAGCCCTCCGCAGCGGGCCGCGTCACGGCACCTACTTGGGAGGGACCGGACCCCGAGTTGAACCGCGTCGGACGGCGCGCGGCGGGCAGCCGCGGCCGCGGCCTGCACGGCCAACTCGTCCAACAGCTCGGCCAGATGATCGTTTCGGGAGACCTGGGCGCCGACCGCCCGCTGGTGCCCGAGGAGATCGGCCAGCGCTTCGAGGTGTCCCGCACCGTCGTCCGTGAGTCGCTGCGCGTTCTCGAGGCCAAGGGCCTGGTGAGCGCCCGCCCCAATGTCGGCACGCGCGTGCGCCCGGTCAGCGACTGGAATCTGCTCGACCCGGACATCATCGAGTGGCGCGCCTTCGGGCCGCAGCGCGACGATCAGCGCCGTGAACTCAGCGAGCTGCGCTGGACGATCGAGCCCCTGGCCGCCCGCCTCGCCGCCGGGCACGGGCGCGAGGGCGTGCAGCAGCGGCTCGCCGACCTGGTCGAGATCATGGGGCACGCCCTCGGCCAGGGCGACACGATCACCTTTGCGCGCGCGGACGCCGAGTTCCACTCGCTGCTCATCCAGGTCGCGGGCAACCGCATGCTGGAGCACCTCTCCGGCATCGTCGCCGCCGCCCTTCAGGTCTCCGGCGGCCCGGTGACCGGCTGTGACCGGCCCACCGAGTCGGCCCTCGCGCACCACTCCCGCATCGTCGACGCCCTCTCCGCGGGCGACGGTGCCGCGGCCGAGGCGGCGATGCGTCAACTGCTCACCGTTCACCCGGATGTGGAGCGCGTGGTCCCGGCGCCCCGTGAGCACTGAGCTTCGTACGTTTCTGCGTGTGTTCTCCCTCGTGCGTACAAAAGCGTCCGTTGTCTGAGTGCGCCTCCGCGTCTCACGCTGCGTCGTCGGGCCCCGTTTCGGGTCCGACGGCGCGCTGGCGGGGGCGTATGTCCCTTTAGAAGCTGTTATCGATGGTTACGGGGTGTGACTCGGGCCACGCAGATTGGGCGTAACGCTCCTGCGGGCAGCGCGATGACCTAAGAGTGACAGCGGAGGAGGGAATACAGCTGCCGTTCGCGGCGCTGTGCAGCTCCGAAGCCCCGCCCGCGTCGACGGCCCATCCCCAGTCGTCGGCGAGCGGTCCCGAATCCATCGTGGACGGGACCGGAAGTCGTTTTCCATCGTTCCGAGAGGTTGTTCGTGTCGGCCAGCACATCCCGTACGCTCCCGCCGGAGATCGCCGAGTCCGAGTCTGTGATGGCGCTCATCGAGCGGGGAAAGGCTGAGGGGCAGATCGCCGGCGATGACGTGCGTCGGGCCTTCGAAGCTGACCAGATTCCGGCCACTCAGTGGAAGAACGTTCTGCGCAGCCTCAACCAGATCCTCGAGGAAGAGGGTGTGACGCTGATGGTCAGTGCAGCGGAGTCGCCGAAGCGCGCCCGCAAGAGCGTCGCAGCGAAGAGTCCGGCCAAGCGCACCGCTACGAAGACCGTGGCGGCCAAGTCGGCGACCGTGGCGAAGAAGACCGCCGCAGCCACCGCCGCTGCCGCCGCGCCCGAGTCGCCTGCCGGTGCGGCAGCGGCCGAAGAGGCCGCCGCGCCTGCCAAGAAGGCCGCCGCCAAGAAGACGGCAGCCAAGAAGACCGTGGCAAAGAAGACCGCGGCGAAGAAGACGACCGCCAAGAAGACGGCGGCCAAGAAGGACGAAGAGCTCCTGGGCGGCCTCGACGAGGCGGCCGAGGAGACCCCGGCGCCGCCCGTCGCCGGTAAGCCCGGTGAGGAAGAGGAGGAGGCCGGCGAGAAGGGCTTCGTCATCTCGGACGACGACGAGGACGACGCCCCCGCGCAGCAGGTCGCCGTGGCCGGCGCCACCGCGGACCCGGTCAAGGACTACCTCAAGCAGATCGGTAAGGTCCCGCTGCTCAACGCCGAGCAGGAGGTCGAGCTCGCCAAGCGCATCGAGGCCGGTCTGTTCGCCGAGGACAAGCTGGCCAACTCCGACAAGCTCGCCCCCAAGCTCAAGCGCGAGCTGGAGATCATCGCCGAGGACGGCCGCCGCGCCAAGAACCACCTCCTGGAGGCCAACCTCCGTCTGGTGGTCTCCCTGGCCAAGCGCTACACCGGCCGCGGCATGCTCTTCCTGGACCTGATCCAGGAGGGCAACCTCGGTCTGATCCGCGCGGTCGAGAAGTTCGACTACACCAAGGGCTACAAGTTCTCCACGTATGCCACCTGGTGGATCCGTCAGGCGATCACCCGCGCCATGGCCGACCAGGCCCGCACCATCCGTATCCCGGTGCACATGGTCGAGGTCATCAACAAGCTCGCGCGCGTGCAGCGCCAGATGCTCCAGGACCTGGGCCGCGAGCCCACCCCGGAGGAGCTGGCCAAGGAACTCGACATGACCCCGGAGAAGGTCATCGAGGTCCAGAAGTACGGTCGCGAGCCCATCTCGCTGCACACCCCGCTCGGCGAGGACGGCGATAGCGAGTTCGGTGACCTCATCGAGGACTCCGAGGCGGTCGTCCCGGCCGACGCGGTCTCCTTCACGCTCCTCCAGGAGCAACTGCACTCCGTCCTGGACACGCTCTCCGAGCGCGAGGCGGGCGTCGTCTCCATGCGCTTCGGTCTCACCGACGGTCAGCCGAAGACCCTCGACGAGATCGGCAAGGTGTACGGCGTCACGCGCGAGCGCATCCGCCAGATCGAGTCCAAGACCATGTCGAAGCTGCGCCACCCGTCGCGCTCCCAGGTGCTGCGGGACTACCTCGACTGAGGCATTCCGCATCGAAGTACGCCAGGGCCCGGACTCCCCGAGAGGGGGTTCGGGCCCTGGCGTTTGCGGGTGCGCGGTGACGTGCTCTGCATAACGTTGAGTGTGTCGGTGGCAACTCAACGTTAGGAGCGAGTATGCATCGTCGTCCCTTTGGCAGAGCTCTCCCCGGGGCCCTGGCCCTGCTTACGGCGGCGGTTCTGGGCCCGGCGGGTGGTGCGGTCGCGGATGAGGGCGTCATCGGGGGGAGTCCGGTGCGGGCGTCGGATGCGCCGTGGGCGGTGGCGCTGGCCAGCCGTGACCGGTTCGGCGGTACGCGGGACGGGCAGTTCTGCGGCGGGGCGGTGATCGGGCGGCGGACCGTGCTGACCGCGGCGCACTGCGTGAGCGAGCAGGCGCTCGGCGTCCCGCTCAGCGAGGTGAGCGATCTGCGGGTGATCCAGGGCCGCAGCGAGCTGGGGAGCGACGCGGGGCGTGAGGTGGCGGTCACCAGGGTGAAGGTCAACCCGGACTACGACAGCCGCACCAATGCCGGTGACTTCGCCGTGCTCGAACTGGCCCGGGCGCTGCCCGCGTCGTCCGTGATCTCGATGGCGGAGTCGGGGGACCCTGCGTACGCGCCCGGGACCGCGGCCGCTGTGTACGGCTGGGGCGATATGACGGGCTCCGGTGACTATGCGCGCAGCCTGCGGGCCGCGCGTGTGACGGTGCAGCGGGACACCGTCTGCGCGGAGGCGTACGACAACAGCGCGGAAGGCACGTATGTGCGGGAGTCGATGCTGTGCGTCGGGGAGGACCAGGGCGGGCGGGACGCCTGCCAGGGGGACAGCGGGGGGCCGCTGGTGGCGCGGGGGCGTCTGGTCGGCCTTGTTTCCTGGGGCAGGGGCTGCGGCCAGGCCGGAAGCCCGGGCGTCTACACGCGCGTTTCGGAGGTCGTGCAGCAGGTTTCGTCCGTCGTGCGGGGCGCGGTGGGCGTGCCGCGGGGGTAAGGATGAGCTTCCCCTCAGTGATCGACGGGTATGAGAACGGGCGGCCGCCCCTGGTCTTCAGGGGCGGCCGCCCGTTCGTCGGCCCGGGGCCGACGCAGGCTCGTCGGGGTGCGAGGTGTCAGCGTTCCTCGTCTTCGGCGCTTACCGGAGGGGCGGTGAGCCGCTCCGTCTCGTCCTGTATCTCAGCGGCGATCTTCTTGAGTTCCGGCTCGAACTTGCGGCCATGGTGGGCGCAGAAGAGCAGTTCACCACCGCTCAACAGGACGACGCGCAGGTAGGCCTGAGCGCCGCAGCGGTCGCAGCGATCGGCGGCCGTCAGCGGGGTCGCGGGGGTCAGAACAGTAGTCACGTCGCCTCTTCTCTAGCTCGACGAGCTGTCGTACCAGGGTCAACATCCAACCAGGCCGAAAACGTTCCCGCTCGAGGCTCTTTCTCGAAAATTTTCTTCCGAGTGGCTGTCTGCTGCCGGGTGGCGGCGAATGTGCCGTATTACGTCTTCTACGGTTTTCGCGTGCAGTGCCGGGTTGCTGGTGGAGTCCGGTTGTCGGTCGTGTCGGTCATGTCGCGTCCTCTCCGACCGGGAGTGGCCGGTTGTTCATGAGGACGTGCCCGGAGCCTAAATGGTTCATGCCTGGTTGGGAACGTGATATCCGCATCACCCCATCGAGGGATCGAACGTACGTGCGTCTCTGGACTAGGCTGAGATCTGGTGAGGGTGGCGTTACAACGGCTCAACCGGGCCTCGGTACCCTCTCACCGGCAACCCACAGTGGACCCTCTCTTTTCAGGGCCCGATAAGAAATTCAGCGAGGAGCGAAACGCGTGACCGCCGAGACGTCCGTGCCGTCCACAGCGCTGCTGACCGGAGCAGACCGGGACGGTTCCAACTACACCGCGCGGCACCTGCTCGTCCTCGAGGGGCTCGAGGCCGTCCGCAAGCGCCCTGGCATGTACATCGGGTCCACCGACAGCCGTGGCCTGATGCACTGCCTCTGGGAGATCATCGACAACTCCGTCGACGAGGCCCTCGGTGGCTACTGCGACCACATCGAGGTGATCCTGCACGAGGACGGCTCGGTGGAGGTCCGGGACAACGGCCGCGGCATCCCCGTCGACGTCGAGCCCAAGACCGGCCTGTCCGGTGTCGAGGTCGTCATGACCAAGCTGCACGCCGGCGGCAAGTTCGGCGGTGGCTCCTACGCCGCCTCCGGCGGCCTGCACGGCGTGGGCGCGTCCGTGGTGAACGCGCTCTCGGCCCGCCTCGACGTCGAGGTCGACCGCGGCAGCAAGACCCACTCGATCAGCTTCCGGCGCGGGGTGCCCGGCAAGTTCGCCAAGACCGGCGCCGACGCCGCCTTCGAGCCGGGCGGCGGCCTCGTCAAGGGCAAGCGCATCCCCAAGGACCGCACCGGCACGCGCGTGCGCTACTGGGCCGACCGCCAGATCTTCCTCAAGGACGCCCGGCTCTCCCTGGAGACGCTGCACCAGCGGGCCCGCCAGACCGCCTTCCTGGTGCCCGGCCTGACCATCGTCGTACGTGACGAGCGCGGACCCGCCAAGGACGCCGACGGTGCGGCGGCCGAGGGCAAGAGCGTGGAGACGTTCCGCTTCGACGGCGGCATCAGCGAGTTCTGCGAGTACCTCGCCCAGGACAAGCCGATCTGCGACGTGCAGCGACTGAGCGGCCAGGGCACCTTCAAGGAGACCGTGCCGGTCCTCGACGAGCTCGGTCACATGACGCCCACCGAGGTCACCCGCGAGCTCGGCGTCGACATCGCGCTGCGCTGGGGCACCGGGTACGACACCACGATCAAGTCCTTCGTCAACATCATCGCCACCCCCAAGGGCGGCACCCATGTGACCGGCTTCGAACGCTCCGTGACGAAGACGTTCAACGAGGTGCTGCGCTCCCAGAAGCTGCTCCGCGTCGCCGAGGACGACATCGTCAAGGACGACGCCCTGGAGGGGCTCACCGCGGTGGTGACCGTGCGGCTCGCCGAGCCGCAGTTCGAGGGGCAGACCAAGGAGGTGCTCGGCACCTCGGCGGCCAACCGGATCGTGTCCCAGGTGGTCGCCAAGGAGCTCAAGGCGTTCCTGACCTCCACCAAGAGGGACGCCAGGGCGCAGGCCCGCGCGGTCATGGAGAAGGCCGTCGCCGCCGCCCGCACCCGGATCGCCGCCCGTCAGCACAAGGAGGCGCAGCGCCGCAAGACGGCCCTCGAGTCGTCCTCGCTGCCCGCCAAGCTGGCCGACTGCCGCAGTGACGACGTGGACCGCAGCGAGCTGTTCATCGTCGAGGGTGACTCCGCGCTCGGCACGGCCAAGCTCGCGCGGAACTCCGAGTTCCAGGCGCTCCTGCCGATCCGCGGCAAGATCCTCAACGTTCAGAAGGCATCCGTCTCGGACATGCTGAAGAACGCCGAGTGCGGCGCCATCATCCAGGTCATAGGAGCCGGGTCCGGGCGGACCTTCGACATCGACGCCGCGCGGTACGGAAAGATCATCCTGCTCGTCGACGCCGATGTCGACGGAGCCCACATCCGGATCCTGCTCCTGACGCTCTTCCAGCGCTATATGCGGCCGATGGTGGAGGCGGGCCGGGTCTTCGCCGCCGTACCGCCGCTGCACCGGATCGAACTGGTCCAGCCCAAGAAGGGCCAGGAGAAGTACGTGTACACGTACTCGGACAACGAACTGCGCTCCACGCTCCTGGAGTTCGAGCGCAAGGGCATCCGCTACAAGGACTCGATCCAGCGGTACAAGGGCCTCGGCGAAATGGACGCGGACCAGCTCGCGGAGACCACGATGGACCCGCGCTACCGCACCCTGCGCCGGATCAACATCAGCGACCTGGAGTCCGCGGAGGGCGTCTTCGACCTGCTGATGGGCAACGAGGTCGCGCCGCGCAAGGAGTTCATCACGACCTCCGCGGCGACCCTCGACCGGTCGCGGATCGACGCCTGAGAGTTCAACGCCTCGGGTGAGTGGCGCTGTTGCGGCGTCACTCACCCGATGTGGTGAAGCAGGCGGATTGAAGCGTCCGGGATCTTCCCGTTCTGTCCATCCTTGGGCTCACGGCCGAACAGGGCCGGGGACGAGGAGAGTTCGGTGGAGAAGCACGAAGAGCGCGACTGCCCAGCCGTGGGTCGGCTCGGCAGTCCCGGAGATCTCGCCGACCCCTGGTGCGACGCGCTGGCCTCCGGCTGGGGCGAGCTCGACGGCACCGGCGCACCCGCCCCCGTCGTCCCGCACCCGCGCGGGGCGCCACAGGAGCAGGCCGAACGGGCCGCGGACATCTATCTGGAGGTCCAGGGCAGCCCCGCCTTTCAGGAGGTGCGCGGCCGCTACCGAGGGTTCGTGATTCCCGCGGTCGCGCTCTTCTTCAGTTGGTACCTCGGCTATGTCGTCGCCGCGACCACGGCCCCCGCGTTCATGGGGCGGACGGTGGTCGGCTCGGTCAATGTGGCGATGCTCGCGGGACTCGGGCAGTTCCTCAGCACCTTCCTGCTCACCTGGGCGTACGCCCGCCATGCCCGTCTGCGCCGCGACCGGGCCGCCCTCGAACTGCGCTGGGACACCCAGGAGTTGACCCGAGGAACCGAGCGGTGACCGGCGACCACCAGATGCTCGCACTGCTCCTGTTCAGCGCGTTCGTCGCCGCCACCCTGGCGATCACCCGCTGGGCGAGCCGGGTCCGGCACGGCTCCGCCGAGGAGTTCTATGCCGGAGGGCGGCTGTTCTCGCCACTGGAGAACGGTTTCGCCATCGCCGGTGACTACATGTCCGCCGCGTCGTTCCTCGGCATCGCGGGCCTGATCGTGCTCTACGGCTACGACGGGCTGCTCTACGCCGTCGGCTTCCTGGTGGCCTGGCTGTTCGTCCTCTTCCTGGTGGCCGAACTGGTGCGTAACTGCGGGCGGTTCACCCTCGCCGATGTCGTCGCCGCCCGGATGCGGGAGCGCCCGGTACGGATCGCGGTCGGCAGCTCCTCCGTCACCGTGTCCGTCCTGTACCTGGTCGCGCAGATGGTGGGCGCGGGCAGCCTGGTCGCGCTGCTGCTCGGCGGCACCGGCCGGGCGCAGCTGTGGACCGTGGTCGGCGTCGGCGTCCTGATGGTCGTGTACGTCGCGTGGGGCGGCATGCGGGCCACCACCTGGATCCAGATCGTCAAGGCCGTCCTGCTCATGGGCGGCGCCATCGCGCTCACGGTGCTCGTCCTGGTGCGCTTCCAGGGCAACCTCGACGCAGTTCTCCGTACCGCCGCCGACCGCAGCGGCCACGGCGAAAGGTTCCTCCTGCCAGGACTGAAGTACGGGCAGGACTGGACCGCACGCTTCGACTTCATCAGCCTCGGGCTCGCCCTGGTGCTCGGCACCGCGGGGCTCCCGCACATCCTGTCCCGCTTCTACACCGTGCCCACGGCGCGGGCCGCCCGCCGCTCGGTCGTCTGGGCCATCAGCCTCATCGGCGGCTTCTACCTGATGACGATCGTGCTCGGCTTCGGTGCCGCCGCGGTCGTCGGCCCGGATGCGGTACGCGACTCCAACTCGGCCGGGAACACGGCGATTCCGCTGCTCTCCCTCGCGTTGGGAGGCGGCCCGGACTCCACCGGCGGAACGGTTCTGTTCGCGGTCGTGGCGGCCGTTGCCTTCGCCACGATCCTGGCCGTGGTCGCCGGAATCACGCTCGCCTCCTCGGCCTCCGTGGCACACGACCTGTACGCCTCGCTGCGCCGCAAGCGGGCCGAGCAGCGCAGCGAGGTGGCCGTGGCGCGGGTCGCCGCCGTCGGCATCGGTGCCGTGGCCATCGCCCTCGCGCTGCTCGCCCGCGACCTGAACGTGGCGTTCCTGGTGGGTCTCGCCTTCGCGGTCGCCGCCTCGGCCAATCTGCCCGTTCTCCTGTACTCGCTGTTCTGGCGCCGCTTCACCACACAGGGCGCGATCTGGTCGGTGTACGGCGGTCTCGTCTCGGCCGTCGTCCTTGTGGTGCTCTCACCCGTGGTTTCCGGCACCCCGGAGGCGATCTTTCCCGGTGTCGACTTCGCGCTCTTCCCGCTGGAGAATCCGGGACTCGTCTCCATTCCGCTCGGCTTCCTGGCCGGTCGGCTCGGCACGGCCCTGTCGACGGAGCCGCCGGATGCCGCCAAGCACGCCGAGACCGAGGTGCGCTCGCTCACGGGTGCCGGGGCGGTGTGAGGGCCCCCCTACGGCGCTCAGACGCTCGGAGGCGCTCAGAGGCCCTCTACAGGCCGCTGGTGGCCCATTCGTAGCGGTGCTCGGGGCGGCCCGTGTCGCCGTAGCGCAGGGTGAGGCGGACGCGGCCGGAGCGCTCCAGGAGCTTGAGGTAGCGCTGTGCGGTCTGGCGGCTGACGCCGGTGCGCTCGGCGACCTCCTGTGCCGAGAGCGCGCCCTCCGCGGCGAGGAGTTCGCGGCGCACCAGGGCGGCCGTGCCCGGGGAGTGGCCCTTGGGCAGCTCCGGCGCGGGGGTCGCGGACAGGGCGCCGAAGATCCGGTCCACCTCGGCCTGTTCGGCCTCGCCGCCGTCGTCCAGGGTGCGGCGGAGCCGGGCGTACGCCTCCAGCTTGGCGCGCAGGCCCGCGAAGGTGAACGGCTTGACCAGGTACTGCAGGGCCCCGTGCCGCATCGCCGCCTGCACCGTGGCCACGTCCCGCGCCGCCGTCACCATGATCACGTCGGTCTGGTGGCCGCGCTCGCGCAGTCGGCGCACCACCGCGAGGCCGGTCTCGTCCGGCAGGTAGTGGTCGAGCAGGACGAGGTCGACCGGCCCCTGCTCGACCAGGCGGAGCGCTTCGGCGGCGCTGTGGGCGCGGGCGACTGCTCGGAAACCGGCCACCTTGTCGACGTAGGCGGCGTTGACGCCCGCGACCCGCACATCGTCGTCCACGACCAGGACATTGATCATCCGGACTCCACGGTGGTGTTGAACGGCGGCTCGGGGGCGGCGTCGTGGTGCGGAGCGCGCTCGTGCGGAGTGCCCTCGTGCGGAGCGCGTCGCTCGTGCGGAGTGCGCTCGTCCAGGGGCGGTCCGTCCGGGGCGAGCTCGGGTGCTGCCAGGGCTTCCGGCAGTACGACGGTGAACTCGGCGCCGCCGCCCTGCGCTTCGTCCACGCGCGCGCTGCCGCCCTGCCGCTCGGCCAGGCGGTGCACCAGGGCGAGGCCGATGCCGCGCTTGCCGTGGGCCGGGGGCTCCTTGGTCGACCAGCCCTCGGTGAAGATCAACTCTCGGTGTTCCGGCGGCACTCCGGGTCCCGAGTCCCGCACCCGCAGCTCGACCCCACGGCCACCGGCCTCGACCCGCAACGCCACCTCCACGCGCGCGTGCGGGGTGCCCATGGCCGCGTCCAGGGCATTGTCGACCAGGTTGCCGACGATCGTGACCAGGTCCTGCGGGTCGATCAGACGGTCAGGCAGGCGGGTGTCGTCGGAGAGGCACAGCGAGACGCCGCGTTCCGCCGCGACCGTGGCCTTGCCGACGAGGAGCGCCGCGAGCAACGGGTCCCGCAGCTTCTCGGTGATCTGCTCGGCGGTGGCGCGGTGGGCGCCGACCGTCTCGCCGACGAACTCCACGGCATCGTCGTACATCTCCAGCTCGAGCAGCCCGAGCAGGGTGTGCAGATGGTTGGCGTGCTCGTGGTCCTTGGCGCGCAGCGCGTCGATCAGGCCGCGGGTCGAGTCCAGCTCGCGGCCCAGGCGCTCCAGTTCGGTGCGGTCGCGCAGGGTGGCGACGGCGCCGCCGTCGTCGGTCGGCATGCGGTTGGCGACCAGGACGCGTTGGCCGCGCACGGTGAGCAGATCGGTGCCGGTGACCCGGCCCGCGAGCACCTCGGTGGTACGGCCGGTGCCGAGCGCCTCGTCCACGGACTTGCCGATCGCCTCCGGGCCGAGCGTGAGCAACCGCTGCGCCTCGTCATTGAGCAGCCGGATCCGGCCACCTCGGTCGAGGGCGACGACGCCCTCGCGGATGCCGTGCAGCATTGCCTCGCGCTCGGCGAGCAGCGCCGAGATATCGGAGAATGCCAGGTCACGGGTCTGCCGCTGAACCCTCCGGGAGATCAGATAGGCGGCGAGCGCCCCGACGGCCAGGGCACCGCCCGCGTACGCGAAGAGCCCGGGGATGGCGTGAAGGAGACGGTCGCGGACGTTGTCGTACTCGATGCCGACCGACACGGCGCCGACGATGCGGCCCTCGGTGTCCCGCAGCGGGACCTTGCCGCGGGCGGAGCGGCCGAGGGTGCCGCTGTCGATCTGCATCACCTCGCGCCCGGCGAGCGCCTCGCTGGGGTCGGTCGAGACGTGCCGGCCGACCTCGGAGGGGGTGGCGTGGGACCAGCGGACGCCCCGGGTATCCATGATCACTACGTACTCGGCGCCGGTGGCCTTACGGATCCGCTCCGCCTCGGCCTGCACCGGACCGTCGGCCGTGGGCGGCGTTTCCACCAGGTCCTCGACGACCTGCGGCTGCGCGGCCGTCGTCTGCGCGATGGCGAGGGCGCGGCGCATCGCCTGGTCGTCCATCTGCTCGCTCAGCGGCGCGAGAAAGAGCCCGGTGGCGAGGACGGCCACACCGGCGGCGATGGCCAGCTGCATCAGCAGAATCTGCGAGAAGGCGCGCCGGGGGAGGCCGATACGCAGGCGACGGGCCGCGCTCATCCGGTGGCTCCGGTGGCTCCGGAGATCCGGGGGCGGGTGGTGCGGGGCGTGCCGTTCGCGAGGGGTGTGCCGTCCGTCGTACGGGGCGTGCCCAGGGGGCCGGTCGCGGCGGTCGTGCTGAGCGCGGCACGGTGGGTGCCCGCGGCGGTTGGGCCGAGCGCGGCACGGTGGGTGCCCGCGGCGCGGCTGTGCGCTGCGCGGGTGCCCCCTGTCCGGCCTTGAGTCATGACTCATCACGGTACGGGGCGGGACGGGCCGGTCCGCAAAAGTGTGGCCTGGGTCACGGGCGGGTGCTCACGCGCTGCGCGCCGCACCGGCCGCCCCCGCCACCGGCCCGGCCGGACCCGTCCCCGCGCCCGGAACCTCCCGCACGGACACGACGTCCATCCGCGCGGGCGACCCCAGGGCAGAGCCGCAGCTCTCCGGCCGCGGCGGCAGCGAGGCGCCCTGGGCCACCGTGACCCGCCAGCGGCGGCCGTCGGTGTGGTCGACGGTCACCTCCCAGCGCGGGGCGGCGCCCTGGCTGCGTACGACCGCGAGCACGCCCGCACGGTCCTCGCCGGTCGCCCGGCGCACCGCGAGCTCCGCGGCCTGCCCCGGGCGGTCCCAGGCGGAGCAGCCGCGGCAGCCGCCGGTGCCGATGCGCCCGGCGGCCGCGGCCGCGAGCACGTCCTTGACGGTCGCGGCGTCGGCCCTGCCGTACGCGTAGCCGTACGGGAGCACGAGCAGCGTGGGCGAGAAGCGGTGGCCGCCGAGGTGGGTGACCTCCCAGACGCCCGGCTCTCCGGCGGCGGCCAGATCGGTGGCGAGGGGGCGGCCGAGCAGGGCGCAGCAGCGGTCGCGCTTGCCGTTGGTGCAGACGAGGGCGAGCGGGGCACCGGTGTGCGGCACGGCGCCGAGCACCGTGTCGAAGCTGGTGGCGTCGCCCGCGCCGAGCGCCGCGAAGTCGAGCCGGAGCAGCTCCGCGGGGTCCTCGGTGACGGCGGCGTGGCACCACAGCCGCGCGGAGCGGGGGTCGACGTGGGCGGCGAAGACCCGCCGCCGCGTCGGGGTGTGACCGTCGGCGTGCCGACCGGGGCGGCGGATCAGGGCCACGCGGACGCCGGTGCCCTCGGCGGCGGCCTCCAGGGCGCGGCCCACGGCCGGGTCGAGGTGGCTGGCGGTGAGCGTCTTGGCGCCCCACGGCCCTGGCTGTTCGAGGAGCAGCCAGGTCGTCGCCGGGGCCGCGGTGCCGGCGAGCGGCTCGTCCAGGTCCCGCGAGGCGGTCGCGCACGTACTCACGAAGGTGAGCCTAGCCTTTGTCTCCCGTCTCACGTATTGGCACCTTCAGCCCCGGTTGCTGCTTCTGGGGGCTGCGCCCCCAGACCCCCCTTGTCGCGCTAGACCAGGGGTGGCGCGTAGCGCCTCGGTTGAGGGTGGTGGTGGGAGACGGGCGGGCGCGCTCGTCCTCAAACGCCGGACGGGCTGATTGTGGACCCACTCGTCCTGAGCCACCGGACGGACGTCGCTGATCCTCCACGCCTATCCTGAAGCGCGGCAGTCCGCCGGTCCGTCCAGAAGGGTGCAGTGTGAGCAAGCGGCAGATTCCGGTCGTCGTCCTCGCGGGGTTTCTGGGTTCGGGCAAGACGACGCTCCTGAATCAGCTGCTGCGGCACAGCGGCGGCAACCGGATCGGCGTCGTCGTCAATGACTTCGGCGCCATCGAGATCGACGCCATGTCGGTCGCGGGGCAGGTCGGTTCGACCGTGTCGCTCGGCAACGGGTGTCTGTGCTGCGCTGTGGACGGCAGCGAGCTCGACACGTATCTGGAGAAGCTCACCCGGCCTTCGGTCGGCCTCGACGTGATCGTCATCGAGGCGAGCGGGCTCGCCGAGCCGCAGGAGCTGATCCGGATGCTGCTCGGCAGCGACAACCCGCGCATCGTGTACGGCGGGCTCGTGGAGGTCGTCGACGCCGCCGAGTTCGACGCCACCAGGGAGCGGCATCCGGAGCTCGACCGGCATCTCGCGCTCGCGGACCTGGTGGTCCTGAACAAGACGGACCGTGTCGACGAGGCGGCCGCGGAGCGGCTCCGCGCCCTGGTGCAGGGGCTCGCCGACGGTGCGGCCGTTGTCGGGTCGACGTATGGACGTATCGACCCGGAGCTGCTCTTCGATGCCAAGCCGAAGGGGGAGCGCTTCGGACAACTCTCCTTCGACGACCTGGACTTGGAAACGGACGTGGACGTGGACCTGGACTCGGACCTTCCGGATGACGGGCACCAGGGCGGCTGTGCCAACCACGGGCACGGCCATCTGCATGCCGCCTATGAGAGTGTCTCGTTCACCGCGGACGCGCCCCTGCACCCGCGCCGTCTGCTCGACTTCCTCGACGAGCGGCCCGAGGGGCTCTACCGCATCAAGGGGTTCGTGGACTTCGGGGCGTACGACCCGCGCAACCGCTACACGCTGCACGCGGTCGGCCGCTTCCTGCGGTTCTACCCGGAGCGCGCGCCCGCGGCAGATGGCGGGCCCGGCACCCAACTCGTCCTGATCGGCTCGGACATCGACGCCGAGAAGCTGCGCGCCCGGCTCGACGGCTGCCGGGACACGGTGCCCCAGGGCGACGTACGACCCGAGGCCCTGTGGGGCGTACTCCGGTACGTCCAGGAGCCATCGGACGGGCCGGACGCCTCCGCTGATGCGGACGCCCCCGATGATGCGGACGAGTTGGCGGCGGACCCGGCGTAACCACCGGATCCGCCGCCCCTACGGGGTGTGCCGCGCTGAGCGGAACCCCTACACCGGCCCCGCCACCACCGCCACCGGCTTCGGCAGGGAGACGCCCGAGCCGTCGCGGCGGGGGTCGGTCTCGGGGAGCTGGGCGGGCGAGCCGTTCTTCTGCGCCGCCCTCGCCGGGGTCGGGCCCGCCCAGGCGAACGCGAGGCAGTCCTCGCCCTTCAGGAACCGCTGGCAGCGCACGCCGCCGGTGGCCCGGCCCTTGCGCGGGTACTGGTCGAACGGGGTGATCTTGGCGGTGGTCTGTACCGAGTCGTCGAGCGTGCCGCGCGAACCGGCCACCGTGAACACCATTGCGTCCACCGCCGGATCCACCGTCGTGAACGAGATCACCTTGGCGCCCGTGGTGAGCTTGACGCCCGCCATGCCGCCCGCCGGACGGCCCTGCGGGCGCACCTGCGAGGCCTGGTAGCGAAGGAGCTGGGCGTCGTCCGTGATGAAGACCAGGTCCTCCTCGCCGGTGCGCAGCTCGGCCGCGCCCACGATCCGGTCGCCCTCCTTGAGGGTGATGACCTCCAACTCCTCCCGGTTGGCCGGGTAGTCGGGCACCACGCGCTTGACCACGCCCTGCTCGGTGCCGAGCGCGAGCCCCGGTGAGGACTCGTCGAGCGTCATCAGGCAGACCAGCTTCTCGTCCGCCTCCAGGGGCAGGAACTCCGAAACCGGCGCCCCGCCCGCGAGGTTCGCGGCCGTCTCCGGGAGCTGGGGCAGATCGATCACGTTGAGCCGCAGCAGGCGGCCCGTCGAGGTCACCGCGCCCACCTCGCCGCGCTGGGTCGCGGGGACCGCGGAGACGATCACGTCGTGCTTGGTGCGCTTGGCGTCCGCGTCGAAGGAGACCTCGCCCGTGGCCGTACGCGCGAGAAGTCCCGTCGACGACAGCAGCACCCGGCACGGGTCGTCGGCGACCTCCAGGGGCACCGCGGTCACCGGGGCGCCCGCGGACTCCACCAGCTCGGTGCGCCGCTCGGTGCCGAACTTCTTGGCCACCGCGGCGAGTTCGCCGGAGACCAGCTTGCGCAGCTCGGCGTCGGACTCCAGGACCTTGGTGAGCTCCTCGATCTCGCTGTTCAGGCGGTCCTGCTCCGCCTCGAGGTCCAGGCGGTCGTACTTGGTCAGACGGCGCAGCGGGGTGTCCAGGATGTACTGCGTCTGCGTCTCGCTCAGTGAGAAGCGCTCCATCAGGCGCTCCTTGGCCTGTGCGGAGTTCTCGCTGGAGCGGATGAGGCGGATCACCTCGTCGATGTCGATCAGCGCGGTGAGCAGGCCCTCTACGAGGTGCAGCCGGTCGCGCTTCTTGCCGCGGCGGAACTCGCTGCGGCGGCGTACGACATTGAAGCGGTGGTCGAGGTAGACCTCCAGGAGCTCCTTGAGGCCGAGCGTGAGGGGCTGGCCGTCCACAAGCGCCACGTTGTTGATACCGAAGGACTCCTCCATCGGCGTCAGCTTGTAGAGCTGCTCCAGGACGGCCTCCGGGACGAAGCCGTTCTTGACCTCGATGACCAGGCGCAGGCCGTGGGCGCGGTCGGTGAGGTCCTTGACGTCCGCGATGCCCTGGAGCTTCTTGTTCCCGACCAGGTCCTTGATCTTGGAGATGACCTTCTCGGGGCCGACGGTGAAGGGGAGTTCGGTGACGACGAGGCCCTTGCGGCGCGCCGTCACGTTCTCGATGGTCACCTTCGCGCGGATCTTGAAGCTGCCGCGGCCGGTGGCGTACGCGTCCTTGATGCCGCTCAGGCCGACGATCTTGCCGCCGGTGGGCAGGTCGGGGCCCGGGATGTGCTTCATCAGCGTCTCGAGGTCGGCGCCCGGGTGCTTGATCAAGTGGCGGGCGGCGGCGATGACCTCGCCGAGGTTGTGCGGCGCCATGTTGGTGGCCATGCCGACGGCGATGCCCGACGCGCCGTTCACCAGGAGGTTCGGGTACGCCGCCGGGAGCGCGACCGGCTCCTTCTCCTGGCCGTCGTAATTGGGCGTGAAGTCGACCGTGTCCTCGTCGATCGACTCCGTCATCAGGGACGTCGCGTTCGCCATCCGCGCCTCGGTGTACCGCATGGCGGCGGGCGGGTCGTCGTTCCCGAGCGAGCCGAAGTTGCCGTGGCCGTCGACCAGCGGGACGCGCATCGAGAAGGGCTGGGCCATGCGGACCATGGCGTCGTAGATCGACGCGTCGCCGTGCGGGTGCAACTTACCCATGACCTCGCCGACCACGCGCGCGCACTTCACATAGCCGCGGTCGGGGCGCAGGCCCATCTCGTTCATCTGGTACACGATGCGGCGCTGCACCGGCTTCATGCCGTCGCGGGCGTCGGGCAGGGCGCGGGAGTAGATGACCGAGTAGGCGTACTCGAGGAAGGAGCCCTGCATCTCGTCGACGACGTCGATGTCGAGGATCCTCTCCTCGAAGTCGTCGTCCGGCGGTGGGGTCTTCGTGCTGCGGCGGGCCATCGCTGCTGCGGCTCCTTCACGTCCTGTACGGGGCAATCTCCAGTTCTGACGCGGACCATTGTGGACCGCGCCACTGACAACGCGGACCGCGACCCGTCCGATGAGGTCGGGTGGCGGCTGCTGAGGCCGTCGACCGCGCGCCGCGGACGCCCCGATCCGGGGACGGGAACTTCGCCAGATGTCCGCGCGCTTGCATACAGTGACAGGACTGTCCTGACGTGCGTCATCGACGCAATCCCACAACGCGATCGAAGGGACCACATGTCCATGGGTCACACGGCCACAAGGCAGGCCGGTTCCGGCGGCCTGACAGCGACCGAACACCGGCTGGCCAACGGCCTGCGCGTGGTGCTCTCCGAGGACCACCTGACCCCGGTCGCCGCGGTCTGCCTCTGGTACGACGTCGGCTCCCGCCACGAGGCCAAGGGCCGCACCGGCCTCGCCCACCTCTTCGAGCACCTGATGTTCCAGGGCTCGGCCCAGGTGAAGGGCAACGGCCACTTCGAGCTGGTGCAGGGCGCCGGTGGCTCGCTGAACGGCACCACGAGCTTCGAGCGCACCAACTACTTCGAGACCATGCCGGCCCACCAGGTCGAGCTCGCCCTCTGGCTCGAGGCCGACCGGATGGGCTCCCTGCTCGCCGCGCTCGACGACGAGTCCATGGAGAACCAGCGCGACGTCGTCAAGAACGAGCGCCGCCAGCGGTACGACAACGTCCCGTACGGCACCGCCTTCGAGAAGCTCTTCGCCCTCGCCTTCCCGGAGGGGCACCCGTACCACCACACCCCGATCGGCTCGATGGCCGACCTGGACGCGGCGACGCTCGAGGACGCCCGGACCTTCTTCCGTACGTACTACGCGCCGAACAACGCCGTCCTTTCTGTAGTGGGTGATATCGACCCCGAGCAGACCCTGGCCTGGATCGAGAAGTACTTCGGCTCGATCCCCGCGCACGACGGCAAGGAGCCCCCGCGCGACGGTGCCCTGCCCGAGCTGATGGGCGGGGAGCTGCGCGAGCTCATCGAGGAGGACGTCCCGTCCCGCGCCCTGATGGCCGGCTACCGGCTGCCGCACGACGGCACGCGCGCGTGCGACGCGGCCGACCTGGCCCTGACCATCCTCGGCGGCGGCGAGTCCTCGCGGATCTACAACCGCCTGGTGCGCCGCGACCGCACCGCCGTGGCCGCGGGATTCGGCCTGCTCCGCCTCGCGGGCGCGCCGTCGCTCGGCTGGCTCGACGTGAAGACCTCGCACGACGTCGAGATCCCGGCCATCGAGACCGCCGTCGACGAGGAGCTCGCCCGGTTCGCCGAGGAGGGCCCCACGCCCGAGGAGATGGAGGGCGCGCAGGCGCAGCTGGAGCGTGAGTGGCTGGACCGGCTCGGCACCGTCGCGGGCCGCGCCGACGAACTCTGCCGGTACGCCGTCCTGTTCGGCGACCCGCAGCTCGCCCTGACCGCCGTGGGCCGCGTCCTGGACGTCACCGCCGAAGAAGTGCAGGAGGTCGCCAAGGCCTGCCTGCGGCCCGACAACCGTGCGGTGCTGGTGTACGAGCCCGTGACCACCGATGACGCTGCCGACGCAGTCGACGCCGCCGCCGCGAACGACGTACAGGAAGAGGAGACGGCGAAGTGACCGAGCTCGCCACCATGGAGTTCCACCCGCAGCCCCAGGCGGGCCAGGCCAAGCCGTGGGCCTTCCCGGCCCCGGACCGCGGCGCGCTGCCCAACGGCCTGACGGTGCTGCGCTGCCACCGCCCCGGCCAGCAGGTCGTCGCCGTCGAGATCGTCCTGGCCGCCCCGCTCGAGGCCGAGCCCGAGGGCCTGGACGGCGTCGCCACCATCATGGCCCGGGCGTTCTCCGAGGGCACCGACAAGCACTCCGCCGAGGAGTTCGCCGCCGAACTCGAGCGCTGCGGCGCCACGTTGGACGCGCACGCCGACCACCCCGGCGTCCGCGTCTCGCTCGAAGTTCCGGTCTCCCGGCTGCAGAAGGCGCTCGGGCTGCTCGCCGACGCGCTGCGTGCCCCCGCGTTCGCGGAGAGCGAGATCGAGCGTCTGGTCCGCAACCGGCTCGACGAGATTCCGCACGAGCTGGCCAACCCCGGGCGGCGCGCGGCCAAGGAGCTCTCCAAGGAGCTGTTCCCGGCGAGTTCGCGGATGTCGCGGCCGCGCCAGGGCACCGAGGAGACCGTCGCGGCCATCGACGCGGCCGCCGTGCGGGCGTTCTACGAGGCCCACGTACGGCCCGCCACGGCCACCGCCGTCGTCGTCGGCGACCTCTCCGGCACCGACCTGGACGCGGTGCTCGCGGACACCCTCGGTGCCTGGTCGGGCGACACCGTGCCGCCCCGGCCGGTCCCGCCGGTGACCGCCGACGACACCGGCCGCGTCGTCATCGTCGACCGCCCCGGCGCCGTCCAGACCCAGCTGCTCATCGGCCGCATCGGTCCCGACCGGCACGACCGCGTGTGGCCCGCCCAGGTGCTCGGCACGTACTGCCTCGGCGGCACCCTGACGTCCCGTCTGGACCGCGTGCTCCGCGAGGAAAAGGGCTACACCTACGGTGTGCGCGCGTTCGCCCAGGTGCTGCGCTCCGCGGCACCCTCTTCCCCCGGAGGGGCATCCGGCGCCGCCATGCTCGCCATCAGTGGCTCGGTGGACACCCCGCACACCGGCCCGGCCCTGGACGACCTGTGGCAGGTGCTCCGTACCCTCGCGGCCGAGGGCCTCACGGACGACGAGCGCGAGACGGCCGAGCACAACCTGGTGGGCGTGGCCCCGCTGCGGTACGAGACCGCGGCCGCCGTCGCCGGGACGCTCGCCGACCAGGTCGAGCAGCAGCTGCCCGACGACTTCCAGGGCCAGCTCTACCGGCGCCTCGCCGAGACGGGCACCGTGGAGGCCACCGCGGCCGTCGTGAGCGCCTTCCCGGTCGACCGGCTCGTCACCGTCCTGGTCGGGGACGCCGCGGAGATCGCCGAGCCGGTGAAGGAACTCGGCATCGGTGAAGTGACCGTGGTTACCGGCTAGTCGGGCCCGCTCGGGCGTACGACGCGAGCCCGGATCGACCGACGACAGGACCCCGGTGGTGTCACGCCACCGGGGTCCAGTCGTCCCTGTATGTCGGTTTTCATCGCCTTCGCCCCTAATCCTCAAGCGGGTTGAGGGTCCGACCTGTGGTGTGCGCTACAAAAGCCCGTCTCCGTTTGTCGATTGAAAGATGTCCCGTTTAGCGTCGGTCCGGCTGTTCGTAAGGAATGCGTCGCGCCCGCGGCCCAGGACAGCCATCGCCGAGTCCCCGTACGGCGCGAGCCAGGGGAGCCGGGGACCCACACGCAGTCCCTGGGGTGAATCGGAGACCCCGCCCGACGGGGTGTCCGTAGGAGACCTTCCTGCTCCGAACCCGTCAGCTAACCCGGTAGGCGAGAAGGAAGGAAAGGACACCTCAACTTCATGGCCTTCGCCCGTGCCACCGGGAAGCACCGCCGTCCGAGCAGGCTGACCCGAAGGAGCGCGAACCTCGCCGGCGTCGCCGCCCTCACCACCACTGGCGTCATCGGCACTCTCGCCTCACCCGCGCTCGCCGCGGACACCAGGGCAGAGGGCAGCGGCCTCAACCAGGCCCTCACCATCGAGGACTCCATAGCCGACCACATCGGCGCCCAGGCCAGCGCGCAGCAGCAGGCCGCCGAGCGGGCCGCCGCCGCGAAGAAGGCCGAGGAGGAGGCCGCCGAGGAAGCCGAGCGCAGGGCCGCCGAGGCCGAGCGCAAGGCCGAGGCCGAGGCGAAGAAGGCCCGCGAGGCCAAGGAGCGCGCCGCCCGCGAGGCCGAGCGCAAGCGCCTCAACTCCTACGTCTCGCCGATACCCGGCAGCGCCATCTCCACCGGCTACAAGACCGGCGGCGCCGTCTGGTCCTCCGGCAGCCACTCCGGCATCGACTTCCATGCCGACTCCGGCACCCAGGTCGGCGCGGTCGGCTCCGGCACCGTCGTCGAGGCGGGCTGGGGCGGCTCCTACGGCAACAACGTCGTGATCAAGATGAACGACGGCACGTACACGCAGTACGGCCACCTCTCATCCATCAGCGTCACGGTGGGACAGCAGGTCACTCCGGGCCAGCAGATCGGGCTCTCCGGCGCCACCGGCAACGTGACCGGGCCGCACCTGCACTTCGAGGCCCGTACGTCCCCGGACTACGGCTCGGACATCGACCCCGTCGCGTACCTCCGCGGACACGGCGTGAACGTCTGACACCCCCGCTGACACCCCCGTACCACTCCGAAGGCCCCGGCACCCGCCGGGGCCTTCGGCGTATGCGCTCCGGTCGGCCCGTATGTGCACCGGTCAATTCCGGCCAAAAGATTTCCATGGATTCCGGTCGGCCATCGGAAAACCCCGTGTGCTGCAATAGAGTCACTGCACGAGCGCTGCGCGAGTGAGCGTCAATCGGCCGCGTTTCACGGGGATGCGGTGCATATTTCAAGAGGTGGAGGTCCGGCCATGCGCATTCCGGCGCACTCGGTATGCACGGCAATCCGGGACGACATCGTTTCCGGTGTCCATGAGCGCGGCAGCCGGCTCACCGAGGAGGTCCTCGCCCGCCGCTACGGCGTCTCCCGCGTCCCCGTACGCGAGGCGCTGCGCACCCTGGAGGCCGAGGGCTTCGTGATCACCCGCAGGCACGCGGGCGCGTGTGTGGCCGAGCCCACCGCGCAGGAGGCCGCCGACCTCCTGGAGATCCGGCTCCTGGTCGAACCCCTGGGCGCGGCGCGCGCCGCCCAGCGCCGCAGCGAGGCCCACCTCAAGGTCCTGCGCGGCCTGGTCCGCCTCGGCCAGGAGCGGGCCCGCCGCGGCCACGGTGAGGACCTGCGCTCCCTGGGCGGCTGGTTCCACGAGACGCTCGCCCAGGCCACCGGCAGCCCGGGCCTCACCGCGCTGCTCACCCAGCTCCGCCACAAGATCAGTTGGATGTACGCGGTCGAGCTGCCGTCCCGCCCCACGGAGGACTGGGCCGAGCACGGCGCGATCGTGGACGCCGTGGCGCGCGGCGACGCCGAGCGCGCCCGGGCGCTCACCGCCCTGCACACCGAGCGGGCCGCGACCGCACACCGGCTGCGCTTCCCCGGCGACGGGGCCCGGCCCACCAACCGCTCGATCGCGGTGAGGACTTCGCAACATTCCGTAAACCTGGCGAGCGGCCGCAATTAACAGGCGCCGTATACAAAGACAGTCGTCCGGTGGTGACGGCGGATTAATTCGCGCTGCCTTGCGCCGCCTTTTCGGGATGCGTGGGCGCGCATTTCAAGCACCGTTCGCGGCGCTATTTTTCAGCCTTCTTCTCCGCCCTTTCCCTGCCCCTTCCCCGCCCCTTCCTCGCCTCTCCCTCACCTCTTTCCCGGTCTCTTTTCCGGTGCCCGGAAACGCCGAAAGCCCGCCACCCTCGACGGGTGACGGGCTCTTGGCGCAGAACGTGCCTGTGCGGCAGGGCTCAGACGGTCTCGGGGAGCTCCTCGAGGCCCTCGGAGACCAGCTTCGCCAGACGGTCCAGGGCGGCCTCCGCGCCATCGGCGTCCGAGGCGAGGACGATCTCCTGGCCGCCCTCCGCGCCCAGGCCGAGCACCGCGAGCATGGACGCGGCGTTGACCGGGTTGCCGTCGGCCTTGGCGATCGTCACGGGGATCCCGGCGGCGGTGGCCGCACGGACGAAGATGGAGGCGGGACGGGCGTGGAGCCCCTCGGCCCAGCCGACATTGACGCGGCGCTCAGCCATGTGATGCTGCCCTTCAGGTGTCGCTCATGCGTTGTCTAGACCACTGTCTCATACCGGCAAGGGTGCTCCGGCCGGGCTTTCGTCCGGTGTGCACGGCCCTTCGGCCTTCTCAGAGTGCACCGCACGTCCTGGGGTCGCGACCCGTACTCTGACAGGCATGCAGACCCCGCAGGAGCACGCGGCATACCCCTCCCACTGGGAGGCGGACGTGGTCCTCCGTGACGGCGGCACGGCCCGGATCAGGCCCATCACCAGCGAAGACGCAGACCGGCTCGTCAGCTTCTACGAGCAGGTCTCGGACGAGTCGAAGTACTACCGCTTCTTCGCGCCCTATCCGCGGCTCTCCGCCAAGGACGTGCACCGGTTCACCCACCACGACTTTGTGGACCGGGTCGGGCTCGCCGCCACCGTGGGCGGCGAGTTCATCGCCACCGTACGATACGACCGCATCGATGAGAACGGCCGTCCGGCATCCGGTCCCGCCGACGAGGCCGAGGTCGCCTTCCTCGTGCAGGACGCCCACCAAGGCCGCGGCGTCGCGTCCGCGCTCCTCGAGCACATCGCCGCCGTCGCCCGCGAGCGCGGCATCCGCCGCTTTGCCGCCGAGGTGCTGCCCGCCAACGCAAAAATGATCAAGGTGTTCACGGACGCCGGATACCAGCAGCAGCGGAGCTTCGAGGACGGCGTCGTCCGCCTGGAGTTCGACCTGGAGCCCACCGAAGCCTCCCTCACCGTGCAGCGCGCCCGCGAACAGCGCGCCGAGGCCCGCTCCGTGCAGCGCCTGCTCGCCCCCGGCACGGTCGCCGTGATCGGCGCCGGGCGCCGCCCGGGCGGCGTGGGCCGCACCGTCCTGCGGAGCCTGGCCGGGGCCGGGTTCACCGGCCGGCTCTACGCCGTGAACAGCGCGTTCGACGCGGACCTCACCGACTTCGGGGAGCTCGACCCGGAGCTCGCCGGGGTGCCCGCGGTCCGCTCGGTCGGCGAGATCGACGGCACCGACGCGCACGGCGACACCCTCGCGGTCGTCGCCGTGCCCGCCGAGCACGTGCCGGATGTCGTCGCCGACTGCGGTGAACACGGCGTACGCGGGCTCGTGGTGCTCTCCGCCGGGTACGCCGAGTCCGGCCCCGAAGGTCTCGCCCGGCAGCGGGAGCTCGTGCGGCAGGTCCGCTCGTACGGCATGCGCCTCATCGGCCCCAACGCCTTCGGAGTCATCAATACGTCGCCGGGGTCGCGGCTCAACGCCTCGCTCGCGCCCGCCATGCCGACCGCCGGACGCATCGGCCTGTTCACGCAGTCCGGCCCCATCGGCATCGCGCTCCTGGCCGGGCTGCACCGGCGCGGGGCGGGCCTGTCGACCTTCGTCAGCGCGGGGAACCGGGCGGACGTCTCCGGCAACGACGTCGTTCAGTACTGGTACGAGGACCCGGACACCGACCTCGCCCTCATGTACCTCGAATCCCTCGGCAACCCGCGGAAGTTCACCCGGCTCGCGCGCCGCACCGCCGCCGTCAAGCCGGTCGTCGCGGTCCTCGGCGCCCGGCACTCCGGAACACCCACCGGGTACGCCGTACCGGCCGCGCGGATGCCGCACGCCACGGTGTCCGCGCTGCTCCGCCAGGCCGGTGTCATCCGCGTCGACACCGTGACCGAACTCGTCGACGTGGGGCTGCTCCTCGCCGCCGGACCGCTCCCCGCCGGGCCCCGGGTCGCGATCCTCGGGAACTCCGCGTCCCTGGGCGTCCTCACGTACGACGCGTGCGTGGCGGAAGGACTGCGCCCGTGGCGTCCCGTGGACCTGACGACGGATGCGAGTCCGGCGGACTTCCGGCGCGCGCTGTCCACCGCGCTCGCGGACGAGGAGTGCGACGCGGTCCTCGTCACCGCGATCCCCTGGGTCGGCGCAGAGACATCCGGACGGTCCCCATCCGCCCTGGCCGAGGCGCTACGGGAGGCGGTGGCCTCGGCCGGGACGGAGAAGCCGGTGGCCGTGGTCGAGGTGGAGCTGGGGCAACTGGCCGAGGCTCTGTCGGCGGCGTCGCGTACGGGGCCTCAGGGGGACGAGCGTGCTGCCGCCGCCCCGGCCGAACGTACGAACGCGGAGGGCGCGGAGGGCGCAGTGCAGACGGCCCCGACGGTGAACACGACGGGCGCAACGGAAGCACGAGGCGCAGCGCAAGCACGAGGCGCAGCGCAAGCGCCAGGCGCAGCGCAAGCACCCCAGGCACCAGACACCCCCAACATCCCCAACACCCCCAACACCCCCAGCATCCCCACCTACCCCGCAGCCGAGCGAGCCGTCCGCGCCCTCGCCGAGGCCGTCCGGTACGCCCAGTGGCGGCGGGACACCACCGAGAACCCCGGGCGCGTGCCCGAATACGACGACATCGACGAGCACGGGGCCGCCGAGCTCATCGACCGGGTCCTCGACGCCCGCGCCGCCGAGGCCCCCCGCGGCTTCGAGCTCGCCCCGGCCGACGGTCACGACCTGCTGCGCCGGTACGGCATCGACGTCCACCCGACGAGGCCCGAGACGGGCGCCGGATACGCCGGGTACGCCAAGGACGCCGACCAGGCCGTCGCCGCGGCCCGCGAGCTCGGCTGGCCCGTGGCCCTGAAGACCACCGCACCGCACCTGCGGCACCGTGCCGACCTCGGCGGCGTCCGGCTCGACCTGGCCAACGAGGAGCAACTACGCACCGCCTACGCCGAGTTGACCCGGGCCTTCGGGAAGCCCGCCGAGCTGCGGCCGGTGGTGCAGGCCATGGTGGCGCGCGGGGTCGACACCGTGGTCCGCGCCACCATCGACCCGGCGGCCGGTGCGGTGCTCTCCTTCGGGCTCGCCGGGGCGCCGTCCGAGCTGCTCGGCGACACCGCGCACCGGCTCGTACCGGTCACGGAGCGGGACGCCGCGGGCCTGATCCGGTCGATCCGGACCGCGCCTCTCCTGTTCGGCTGGCGCGGCTCGGCCCCGGTCGACACCGCCGCCCTGGAGGAGCTGCTGCTCCGGGTCTCCCGCCTCGTCGACGACCACCCGGAGATCGTCTCCGTACAGCTGGAGCCGGTGATCGTCGCCGAGCGCGGCCTGTCGGTGCTCAGCGCCTCGGTACGGCTCGCCCCGCCGCCCGCCCGCGACGACCTGGGCCCGCGCACGCTCCCGCCGTACTGACGATCACGCACCGCGCGCACGGACCGGGCGCATGCCCGGCCTACGGGCCATGGCGGTCACCGGGGCCCCGTAGGATGGGCCCATGGCGAAGACCGGTACGACGACCCAGGGGCTGCGCGCGGCGATCGAGCGCAGTGGCTATTACCCGGCTCTCGTGGCCGAGGCGGTGGAGGCCGCCGTCGGCGGCGAACCGATCGTGTCGTACCTGGTGCACCAGGAGACCACGTTCGACGCGAACGAGGTGCGCCGCCACGTCACGGTCCTCGTCCTCACCGGCACCCGCTTCATCGTCAGCCACACCGACGAGCAGGCCGCGGACGGCACCTCGCCGACGCCGTACGCCACCACCTCCACGGAGTCCGTGAAGCTCGGCCGGATCTCCTCGGTCGTGGTCAGCCGCGTGGTCGCCAACCCGGAGAAGTACCAGCCCGGCAGCCTGCCCCGCGAGGTCCTGCTCACCATCGGCTGGGGCGCCGTATCCCGCATCGACCTGGAGCCGGCCACCTGCAGCGACCCCAACTGCGAGGCGGACCACGGGTACACGGGCAACTCGACCGCCGACGACCTCAGCCTGCGCGTCAGCGAGGCCGGTGACGGCCCGGACACGGTCCGCCAGACCCTGGACTTCGCCCAGGCACTCTCCGAGGCCACAGCCGCCACGGCGGCCACCACATCCGCCGCGGCCAACGGCGCCGGCCGCTGATGGCGCAGCCCGCCTGGCCGGACCCGAGCCCCCTCGCCGTCGACTCGGCGCCCGTTCCCGCGTACGGCAGCGGCTCGCTCGCCGATCTGCTGCCGACGCTCTGCGCGGGCGTCGGCGTCCCGGGATACGAAGCCGCGATAGCGGAGCTGACCCCGGCCGACCGGAACTGCGTCTTCCTGATCGACGGTCTGGGCTGGGAACAGCTGCTCGCCCACCCGGACGAGGCGCCGTTCCTGCACTCGCTCATCGGCTCGTCCCGCGGCGGCACCGGCCGCCCCGTCACCACCGGCTTCCCGGCGACCACCGCGACCTCGCTCGCCTCGGTCGGCACCGGCCTGCCGCCCGCCGCGCACGGACTGCCCGGGTACACGGTCCGCAATCCGGACACCGGCGCCCTGATGAACCAGCTCCGCTGGAACCCCTGGACCGAGCCGCACGTCTGGCAGCCGTACCCGACGGTCTTCGACCTGGCGGACCGCGCCGGGGTGCACACGGCCCAGGTCTCGGCCCCGGACTTCCAGCACACCCCGCTCACGAAGGTCGCGCTGAGCGGCGGTACGTTCCACGGCCGCCTCTCCGGCGAGGAGCGCATGGACCTGGCCGCCGAACAACTCGCCGCGGGCGACCGCTCATTGATCTACACCTACTACAGCGAGGTGGACGGCAAGGGCCACCGCTTCGGCGTCGACTCGGACCCCTGGCGCGGCCAGGTGATGTACGTCGACCGCCTCGCGCAGCGCCTGGCGGAGCAACTCCCGCCGCGCAGCGCCCTGTACGTCACCGCCGACCACGGCATGGTCGACATCCCCTTCGACGACGAGCACCGCATCGACTTCGACGCGGACTGGGAGCTCAAGGCCGGCGTCGCCCTGCTCGGCGGCGAGGGCCGCGCCCGACATGTCTACGCCCTGCCCGGCGCCGAGGCGGACGTCCTCACCTGCTGGCGCGAGGTGCTCGGCGAGCAGTTCTGGGTGGCGAGCCGCGAAGAGGCCCTGGCCGCCGGGTGGTTCGGCCCGCCGGGGGAGTGCGACGCACGCGTCCGCGCCCGCCTCGGCGACGTGGTCGCCGCGGCCCGCGACGACGTTCTGATCATCGCGTCCGAGCGCGAGCCCAAGGAGTCGGCCATGGTCGGCAACCACGGCTCGATGACCCCCGCCGAACAGCTGGTCCCGCTCCTCGAAGTACGCTCCTGAGCCTGCTCTCTTCACCTCACCTCACCTCACCTCTCCCAGCCCGTACCTCTGAAAGGTCCGCAACTCCCCATGCCCGAGCTGGTGTTCTTCTCCGGGACGATGGACTGCGGAAAATCAACCCTGGCACTCCAGATCGGCCACAACCGCTCGGCCCGCGGCCTCCAGGGCGCGATCTTCACGCGGGACGACCGGGCGGGGGAGGGCAAGCTGTCCTCGCGGCTCGGGCTGGTGACGGATGCGGTGGAGGCGGCGCCGGGGATGGATCTGTATGGCTATCTGGTGGACCAGATGTCGCAGGGCAGCCGGGTGGACTACGTCATTGTGGACGAGGCCCAGTTCCTGGCGCCGGAGCAGATCGACCAACTGGCCCGGGTCGTGGACGACTTGGAGCTGGACGTTTTCGCCTTCGGCATCACCACGGACTTCCGTACGAAACTGTTCCCGGGTTCGCAGCGCTTGATCGAGCTGTCCGACCGGGTCGAGACGTTGCAGGTCGAGGCGATGTGCTGGTGCGGGGCGCGGGCCACGCACAACGCCCGCACCGTGGGCGGCGAGATGGTGGTCGAGGGGGAGCAGGTCGTCGTGGGGGATGTGGACATGCCTGCGGAGGAGGTCGGGTACGAGGTGTTGTGCCGACGGCATCATCGGCGGCGGATGACGAGCGCGGCGGCTCGGGCGGCGGCTCTGTCGCCCGACGTGCTGCCGGTCACCTCAGCCTGACCATTCGCCCTTGGCCGCCGGGGCACCGGGTGCGGCGACCGAGCCCGTGAATCCGCTCTGCGTCGTGAGGTAGAGGACGCCGCCCAGGCAGAGCGGCTCGGTGAGCGGTCCGAGGCCCAGGCGCAGGCCCGCGGGTGTGGGCAGGCGTACGGCCCCGGAGGTGGAGCCGTCGGTCACGTCGAGGGCCCGTAGCTCTCGGCGTCCCACGGCGAAGACGCGGCTGTCGGCGAGCGCGAGGCCACCGGTCGCGGCGGTGCGGGGCGGTTCCAACGCTGCTTTCCCGTAGGCCAGTTGAAGCCCTTCAGGCGTCCGCTCGTATCCCGTACGACGAGGATGCCGCGGTCACCGGCGACCGGGCGCGGCGGCGGGAGCGACCGTGGGGGCCAAGGTGCGGTGGGTCGCGAGCGTCACCGGGTCGAGGACGGTGACGCCGCGGCGCCGGGTCGACCAGCACAGCAGCGTGTCGTCGTACGCGAGCAGGCCGGAACAGTCGACATCGTCGCGGATCCGCGGCTCGGGCACGGTTTCGGTGGTGTCCAGGGCGGCCACCGAGCCGTCGGCCAGCGGCAGATAGACCTTCTTGCCGTGGACGACCAAGGGGCCGTTCGCGTCCGGAAGGTAGCCCGACCACTCCTGGGCGCCGTCCCTCGTGCGCAGGGCCTGCACTTCGACGAGTTCGGCATCGGAGGATGCTTGGTCGTCGATGTGCGCCACGTACAGTCGGCCGTCCGCGTAGGTGAGCGCGCGCATGCCCGTGTAACTCATACGCTGGTACTGCCACTTGACCAGGCCCGTCGCCGCGTCCACCGCGCTGACGCGGCCTGCGCGGGCACGAAGAAGAGGGTGCCGTCCGTGACGGGGGCGATGGCGGGATCGCCTTGCGGGGTCTCCGGGAAGCTGTCGTCGTTCGTCCGGCTCTCGTCGAAACCCTCCGTACGCCACTTCTCCTTGCCGGTGGCCAGATCGAGGGCGCGGGCCGCGCTGTGACCGTCGCCGCAGACGAGCAGCCCGGCCCCGGCAGCGCAACCGCCGGTCGCTCCCATGCCCTTGACGCTGTGGGTCCAGGGGCGCCAGCCGTCAGGGCGCTGTTTCGTATCGAGTGCGGCGGCGGTGAACTCGCCGCTGTGCGCGGCATCCGCGTCCGGCACGGCGAGCGGGCCGGTCTGCTCCTGCTTCGGCCTGCCTTCCGCCGCGGGAGCCGGAGTGCGTGTGCCGTCGCCGGGCAGCAGTACGGCCAGGGTGACGGTGAGCGCGGTGACCAGGGCCGCGGCCCCCGCGATCCACGGCCACCGGCGCCGCGTGGTGGGCGGTGCCGGAGGCGGCGGCACGGGGCGGGCGGAGACCGCCGTCGGCGACGGGGGCACGACGAGAGCGGGCGCGGGGGCCGCGGCGGAGGTCGCCGCCTGTTCCAACGGGACGGTGCCCGCTGCCTGTTCGCACCGTGCCACGGCTTCGTGGTGAGCGGCGAGGAGGGAGAGGTAAGGGGCGGGCCAGTGCGGTTCGGCGGGGGCGGCGGCGGACAGCTCCGCCGCCAGCTCCGCGGCCGCCGGGCGCGCCGCCGGGTCGGGCCGGAGGCAGCGCGCGACCACGTCGTGCAGCAGCGGTGGTAGCTCCGACAGGTCCGCCGCACCGGACGCGATGCGGTACAGGACCGACGCCGGTTCCTCGTCGTCGAAGGGGCCGCGGCCCGTCGCGGCGAAGCACAGTACCGCGCCCAGGCAGAACACGTCCGAGGCGGGCACCAGCGCGTTGCTGCCGGTCAGATGCTCGGGGGACATGTAGCCCGGCGTGCCGATCAGCAGGCCCGTCGCGGTGAGCGCGGTCGCGTCGAAGGCCTGTGCGATACCGAAGTCGATCAGTCGCGGTCCGTCGGCGGTGAGCAGCACATTGCCGGGCTTGAGGTCGCGGTGCAGGATGCGCGCGGTGTGCACCGCGTCGAGTGCCCGGGCGAGCCCCGCGCCCAGGACGCGTACGGCGGGCACCAGCAGCCGGCCGCCTCTGGCCACCGCGTCGGAGCCCGACCACGAACTCCGTGGCCAGCCACGGCAGTTCCTCCGCCACGTCGCTGTCCGTCAGGCGCGCCACATACGGACTGGTCACCGACGCCGCGACCGCCGCCTCCCGCGCGAAGCGCCGCAGATAGTCCGCGTCCCGGGCCACCTCGTTGCGGATCAGCTTCACGGCTACGAGGTCCGCCGGGCCGTATCCGACGACGAGCCGTTCCGGGCGGGCCAGGAAGACCTCGCCCATGCCACCCGCCCCCAGCCGGGCCGGCGTCACATACGGTCCGACGGCGCGCGGCGACGTCCCGCGCAGCTGCCCCAGCATCCGGCCCGCGGCCGGTTCTGGGTGGACGTCCGTCCGGTCCTGTCCGAACTCCTCGCCCCGCTCCATGAGTTGGCGCACAACCTGCGCTGGTCTTAGCACGCCGTCACCCGTAGCCTGTACGCCGCCGTCGACCCCGGCCGGTGGGCCGCTTCCGGTAGGTGACCCGGTGCGGCTGCTCGGCAGCGTGCTGCCCGCCCGGCTCACCGAACTCGCCGTGGACGAGGGCTTCCTGGCGCGGGTCGGCGAAGACGCCGACGACCCGTTCGTCGGCCATCTGCACTATGACCGCTGGTATCAGGGCCAGTCATGTGGCTTAGTGACCGACGCCGCCCAGGCCCTTCACGGCTTACCGCACGAGCTCATCCGCCTTGTCTGGTCAGCTGCTTGGCGAGGAGGAGACTACGGGCGTAGCCGGTGGGGAGGGTATTGACTCTTTGGGCATAGCCCGATCGGGCAGTGGGCGGCAGCCCGTAGGCTCGCTCTCATGCCCATGATCAAACGTCGAACTGCACTGGCTGCCGGCGGTGTGTCTCTGGCCGCCTGCGCTGTGGTGGCGGCGAGCATCGCGTTCGACCCGCCCTACGAGCTCACGCCGGCGCCGCTCGCCGATACGGCAGCCTGCCGGAAGATGGCTCGCTCGTACCCCGACCAGCTCTCTGGCCTGGAGCGCGAGGACACCGACGCGCCGGGCGCCGCGGCGTGGGGAGATGGTGCTGTTATCGCCCGTTGCGGGTTCCCGTTGCAACTTCCCAGCGAGGAGGCATGCGCGGAGATCGACGAGGTGGACTGGCTCTGGCGCACCCGGCAGGACCGGGAAGGAATGAAGACGCTGATCGTCTACGGCCGCGAACCGGCGCTTCAGGTGCAGATAGACCCAGAGCGAGCGGCACCGGACGAGGTGATGGTCGATCTGACCCGAATCGTGAAGCACCTCCCGCGGGAGCGCCGCTGCATCTCCGTGTCGGACACGCTCAGTTAGAAGCATCACGGGAGAACGGCCGACGCGTACACGCGGCGGAGTTGCGATGCGACGCTGCCGTGCCGACGGCTCGCGACGAGCCGGTCAAGCTCACCCGGCGAACGTAGCCAGGAGGTACCCCAGGTACAGCAAGGTCCCGCCGCCTGTGCTGAGCCCGATGGCGCACCGGACACGGTTGAGTCGTCGCATCAGGCCGAGGACGCCGAAGGTGACAGCGAGGCTGCCGCTCAGCAGCGGAATCGCGACACCCGCATGGCCGGAGAACACCACGGCGATCAGGGCGAGAGTGCCGAGAACCACTGAGGCTGTCCCGTAGAGGGAGGCCGGGCTGTCCGTGGCTTCGGTGGTCATGGCTGGGTACCCGCTGTTGGCCGTCGTGGTCGTCCGGTGTGGCTCATGCACTACCGGTGATGCCCGCCATCGCGCCGGGCAGGTACGCCATCTCTGGTGCCGCGGACGATCCCGCTTCCAGCCGAGCAGGCCGCGGAGGCTGCCAGGCATGCGCCGACGTCGGACGTACCGACGCGGGGAAGCGGCTGCCGCTACTGCGCCCCCTTCGGCGTAAGGCCCTACGCCCCTGCCCTGCCCTGCTCTACGTCCTCGTACACGACGGGCACCAGGCCGTGAAGATCGGCATCACTGGCCTGGAGGCGGTGTGGTGATCCGTTGCCGGAGTCGATGGCGCAGGAGCGGTGTTCTGCTCGAGCCGGTGCAGGTCACGGCGGTGGCGGGCGTGTCGGAGGACCGGCGGAGGACCGCCGTACTGAGGCGGGTGAACTGGCTGACTGCTCGGCGTGTAAGGGGTGTTGGACGGGAGGGGTGGGGCATCCGCCGGTTTTTGAAGAGATGCCTGAGCCGGTCGGTGGGTTCCTGTCGGCTGTCGTGATCCTTTGCATGCGTTCCCGCTCTATTCCGGCCACTTCGGGGGTGCCAGGGTCTTGCTCGTGATCGCCTCCGTGACCGGGAGGCGAGGCAACGACCACAGGGGATTCAACGTGCGTAAGACCACCACACGCCGCATATCGCTGGCCGGAATTGCCGCCGTCACCAGTGCGGCTCTGCTCGCCACCGTGGCTCCCAACGCCATGGCTGCCGACAACACCCGGGGGAAGACCGCAGCCGTGACAGCGGGGGCTGAATCGCAGGCTCCGGCACTCACCCCGGAGCAGCGTCAGTTCATCGAGGACGAGATGGGGCCGGAGGCTCTCGCTGAGATCGAGAAGGGCATGAGCCAGAACCCCTCCGGCGGTCCTCAGGCCCGCGCGTTCCCGATTGCCGCGGTTGCCATCGGCGCTGCCGCATGGTGCGCGAAGGGTGCTCTGGCCAGCATTCCCACCTCCGTGCTCAGTGACATCGCGGCGGGGAAGGCCTCCAGCAAGAGTACCTACGTCAGGAACGCCGCCATCGGCTGTCTCGGGGGCGAGATCGGCGGCGTCGTATGGAAGTTCCTGCCGGGCTGGGTCAAGGACAAGGCCGTCAACATGGTGATCGCCTTCATCATCAAGTACATCCGCTAGGGTCGCCCCGCACGACGAGATCCAGAGGAAACCATGGCCTACATGTTCATTTTCGGCTGCTTCCTCCTCCTGGGCGTGGTCAGTCTGCTGGCAGCCCGCGTCGGATACCGGGGCAAGGTCTGTGACCGGTCCGCCGGGTACGAGGTCCCGGCGGAGGTGAAGTCCGACCCCGCCCTGCGGAAGCGGGCGAACGGCCTGGTGGCGTTCTGGTGTACCGGGGCCGCAGCGCTCAGCTTCGCTCCGCTGGTGCCGATCGGCAGCGTCATCCTGAGCGACGGAGGTAAGTCGGTCTCCACTTGGGGGCTTTGGGCCTTCGCGCTCTATGGCCTGGCTGTGGTGATCGTCGGGGCCTACCCGTTCGAGAAGATCAAGCATCTCGGCACATCCTCCGAGCGCTGAACGACGATGCCCCGGGGCCGGGCCCGGCCCCGGGGTCTCTTTGCGGACGGTCCCACCGGCCAGCCGATATCGAAGCCATTGTTTCGGAAGCCATGTTCACGAGAGCGGGAGTCACCCGGCTTCTTCGGGCGACGCCGGAGACGGACGCGGATGCGGGTCTCACCTGAGATGCGGGTCCATCCGCGTCCGTCCCACGTACTGCGTCCGTCCCACGTACTGCGGCGGGCTATGTCGTGACTGCGGGGGCTGTTGCCGTGAAGGCATCCGCGTGCTCCGCCGCCCACTGGGCGAAGGTGCGGGCCGGGCGGCGGGTGACCTTCTCGACGGTGTCGACGACCGTACGGCCCACCTCCGGGGTGTTCCCGTACGCCTCGGTCAGGAAGTCGATGACCTCCTTCGGGTGGCCCTCCGCCCGCCATTGCGCGACGGCCTGCTCCTCGGTCATCTCGACCAGGGTGATCTCCTGGCCACGGGCGGCGGCGATCGTCGCCACCTTGTCGCCGACGGTAAGGAGCTCAGGGCCGGTGATCACGTACTCCTGGCCCCCGTGGCCCTCCTCGGTGAGCGCGACCGCAGCGACGGCGCCGATGTCGCCCTCGTGGACCGTGGCGCTCAGCCGGGAGACGAACGGCTCGCGGACTTCGCCCGAGGCCGCGATCCCGTCCGCCCACTCCAGGGCGTTGGACATGAACTCGACCGGCATGAGCACAGTCCAGTCGATATCGGCGTCGGCACGCACGGCGTCCTCCAACAGGGACGGCCCGCCGCCGTGCAGCACGGTGACCCGGCGTACCCCGGCCGCGCGGGCCAGCTGAAGGATCCGCGGGCCGGTCTCCAGCGGGGCGAAGTAGGCCCCGCCGAAGGTGATCAGATGGAGGCCGGTGACGCCCTCCAGGGCCGGGGGCAGGCTGTCGGGTTCGGTCAGGTCGCCCTGGACGACCTCGACTTCGGCCGGCAGGTCGGCCTTCGCCGTGTCCCGGGTGAGGGCGCGGACCGCGTGGCCGCGGGCGAGCAGTTCGGCGACGACCTGGCGGCCGACGGTTCCGGTGGCGCCGGTGACAAGGATCTTCTGCTTCTGTGTCATGGCACGACCCTAGGGAGGCTTGCGGTCTACTTCTGTCCGCAAGTCTCGGGCTCTGAGGCGGCGGCAGGAACTGCTGTTGGTTCTCGAGGCCGTAGCGACTCCCGAACTCGGTTCTGGCGCAGATCTTGGGGAGCGGTCGCGGAGGGTGACAGCGGGGCGGTCGGTCCGGTCAGCGGGCTCAGCCGCATCCTGGGAGGCATCGGGCTGGCCCTGGCCGGACGGGCCGGCTCCCGGCTCGTCCGGCCCAACTGGGCTTTGAAGTAGGGAGGATGACCTTATTGCGCCGAGTCATGGCGCCGACCGGTTCCACCTGTGGCAGGGTCTCGGCCGGGCCGTGGAGACCGGCGTCGCCGCCTACCGCGACTGCCTGCACGCCCTGCCACCGGAACCCACGCCGTTGAACGGGGACATGCAACAAGGCGATCCACGGCTACCCAGCCCAGATCCTGCCGGTCGGCGGGCCCACCGCAAGAAGGCCGCGCACGCCCTGGTCCGCCCCTCCGGAGCGTGCCTGACCGCGTAGTAGTCGATGCCCTTACTAGGGCGGGTATCGAAAGTGGATCTCGGGCATGAGGCGGCCAGGTGATCGCCGCCTCACCGTGGAGCGGTCGCCGCTGCCATGAACATCGGCACTGCCAGGAAGAGGCGGTCGGCCTCGGCCCGCGCACGCTGCTCAGCGATCCAGCTGTCCGTCTGCTCGCGCGTGATGGCGCCGGTGGAGCAGGCTCCTTCGGCCAGTCCGGTGAGCAAGGGCAACAGCGTCGGCCCGGTGAACACGCCCGTGTGCACCTCGACCGTCACATCGCCGAAGCAGGCGTCGAGGAGCAGGTTGCGGTACCGGCGGGCAGCACGCGGGCCGACGGTCAAGTCGGCGCGGGCGTGCACGATGGTGCTGGTGAGGGCCGGATCGTCAGAGTCGATGACGAAGGTGTGCCAGTCCTGGCCGACGAGCACGATCCGCCCTCCGGCCGTGAGAACTCTGCGGGCCTCTGCCAACGCCCGCTCAGGCTCAGCCAGCTCATGGAACACCTTGTCGGCTCGATAGCCGTCCACCGAGGCGTCCGGCAGCGGCAGCTCGTACGCGTCCGCGATCCGGAAATCCGCCTCGGGCCATCGGTCGCGGGCGACGGCGATCATCCGTTCGTCCGGGTCCACACCGACGGCCTTCACGCCCCGTTCGGCCAGTTCCGCCACGGCCCGCCCAGCGCCGCAGCCCACGTCCACCATGGACCTTCCGGGTTCGGCCCCGAGCAAGTCGTAGGACAGTGCCCTCAGTTCCTCCGCGCCCGGCAGGCGATCGGTCGCGTCGAGCAACGCTATGAGGTCGTCCGTCGACTGGCGTGTCCGTTCCGTTTCTCTGGTCATGAGTGCCAGCTTGGGACTTAATGTCGGCATGAAGTCAAGTGAACCCAGGGCGCCTGTTGGTGGCGAGCGCGAGCCGATGCCTTCGGGATCACGACGGACTTCCGTACGAAGCCGTTCCCGGGTTCGCAGCGGCTGCTCGAACTGGCGGACCGTATCGAGGCATTGCAGGTCGAGGCGATGTGCTGGTGCGGGGCGCGGGCCACGTGTTGCCCGTGGGGTCCGACTGACGCTCACGTCCTCGGTTCAGGCGCCGCCCGTCGGAGGTGCGGCCTCGTGCAGGCGCTGTGCCTGGGCGTCGTAGTCCCGTAGGACCTGGCGGAGTTGTTCCAGTGCCTCCTCGGGGATGCTGGGGGGAGCGGACTCGGCCACGTATCGGGCGGCGGCCACCAGTGCCGCGAACTCGAAGGCGTGAGCGGTCGCGCGCAGGACGCCCGGCCGGGTCCACTCGAGATGCATGATCATCCCTTCGATGCCAGGTAGTCCTTGATCTGCCCGAGTTCCTGCTCGAAGTCGTCGTAGTCCTCACGCATGCCGTTGAGGTACGCGCTCCAGCCGAGGCTGTTCTTCGCGTAGTGGACGGCTTCCTGGATCTCCTCGTCGGTGGCGCCGAACAGCTTCGCGGCCTCGGTGTGGAAGAGCGTGCAGTAGCGGCACTTCGTCTCCGAGTGCAGGGCGATCCCGATCAGTTCCTTGTACTTGTTCGGGATGAGCGTCTCACCGAGCTCGATCTTCTTGAAGATCTCCCATTCGTAGTCCAACAGGTCGTCGGGGATACGGGAGAAGAAATGCGGCACGAGACCCAGCGTTTCCTTGATCTCCGACTCGACCTCGCTCCGGTTCCGGCCCGCCATGGTGATCACTCCTCTCAGCGCGGCGAAACCGATCCCCCTCATTCAAGGCTAGGACCGGCCGACGGGCCCTGCGACCGCTGCTGCGTGCGCCTGCGCAGGCGTGTGTGCGTGTGTGTGCGTCACGTCACCACCGGCTTCGCCGTCGCCGCGATGATCCCTTCCAGGAAGTCCTGTCCCGGCTCCTCCCAGGGAGGCAGCTCCGGGACCTTGCGGATGAGTTCGAAGGCCTCGTCGATCAGCTCGTGGTGGATCGCGGGGGCGTGGCAGGACGCCGCGGTGTCGATGTCGAGCTCCTGGACGCGGTCCACGTGCTTGTTGAACTTCGTAGTATCCAGCCAGAGATGCCAGGGGTGGTTCAGCCGGTTGCCCAGGAGCAAGCCGTCACGCCAGGCTTCCCGGTCCAGGTCGGCGGCGTCCTCGGCCGGGTGCGGGATGGCCGTGGCGAAGGTGTCGGCCGCCCAGTAGACCCGCGTCGTGGCGTCGAACAGTCCGCGCGTGGTCGGGTTGTCGAAGAACGGCGGCCTGATCGCGAGGAGCTCGCGGTCCCCCGCGGTGAAGCTCTCGCCGTCGCGTACCCAGCGGGAGCGGTTGAACGGCATCCAGAACTCTTCGGTATCAATGGCGTAGCGGGCCATCGAGAACCAGGTCGTGACCAGGGTGGCGTTCGGGCAGGCGGCCATGACCTGACGGACGTTTCCGGCGTGATCATGGTCGTCGTGGGTCAGGAAGACCCAGCGCACATCGGCCGGATCGACAAGGCTCCAGGCATGGTCCAGCCACTGCTGCCGGTTCGACGGCGCACCGGTGTCGACGAGCACGGGCTCGCTGCCGGTGATGACCATGGAGTTGACGTAGAACATCCCGACCGGCGGCGCCTCAAGCAGCTGCGGGATGACAAAGGTTTCAGGCGCAACTTTGTACGGCTCAACCTTCGGCTCAAACATTCCTTCGGCGGTGGTCATGGCCCCGCCTCCTCGTGACGCTGTGCGTGACCGATCAGTGGAAGACCCGCAAAACGCACCGAGAGGATGACCGAGAGGATGAAGGTGCTCCACTCCATCCTGTGCACGTCCTTGATGCGGCCACCACCGGGGGCAGACCTGCCATACCGCCCGCCGCGCCGCCTTGGAGGTCCCCGCCCGACACGCCCGACACAGAACTCGCCTCCGCGGAAGGGCAGTTCCGCTCGGTCAGACCCCTTCCGGCTCGTGTACGAGCGTGAACGTGGCACCCTCGGGATCCGCGACCGTCGCCATCCGGCCGTGGGCGCTGTCCTGGGGAGCGCGCAGGAGCTGGCCGCCGAGTTTCTGGATCTGCTCGACCGAGCGGTCGACGTCCGCGACCTCGAAGTACGTCATCCAGTGCGGGCCCCGGTCGTGCGGCAGCGCGTTGCCCACGCCGTGGATGCCGGCCACCGGGCGGCCGTCGATGTGCAGCGTCAGATAGTCGAAGTCGGCCGAGACGACGGCCTCTTCCTCGTACCCGAAGAGGGACTGGTAGAACTTGCCGACGCTCGCGGTGTCCTGGGTCACCAGCTCGTTCCAGGCCAGCGTGCCCGGTACGCCGCGCAGGGCGATGCCCAGGTGCGCGGCGGCCTGCCAGACACCGAAGACGGCGCCCGTGGGGTCGGAGGCGATGAGCAGGCGGCCGGCGTCATCGGCGTCGAGCGGCCCGACCCCGATCGTGCCGCAGGCCTCGGTGATGTGCTCGGCCGTGACGTGGATGTCATCGGAGGCAAAGTACGTGGTCCAGGCAATGGGCAGATGTCGGTCGGTCGGCAGCTGGCCGATTCCCGCCACCTCTCGCCCGTTGAGCAGCGCGCGGTCGTACGGCCCGAGCTGCTGCGGCCCGGGTTGGAATTCCCAGCCGAAGAGCGCGTGATAGAAGTCCTTGGCACCGGCCAGGCCGTGCACCATCAGACTGACCCAGCAGGGCGTGCCGGGCTTGTGCCGAGCTGTCGACTCGGTCATCGTCTCTCTCTCCTCGGAACCGTCATGGTGACCCATAGGGAGTGCCGGAGCAGATGCTCGCACCACCGGCCGCGCCCTGTGCTCCGGCCGCGCCGCACGAGCGGATTCCGCGGGAGGATGCCCGGTCTTCTGTTGCTCAATCCGCCCGCTCGTCCGTCGTCCGGGTCCTCACCCCGGGCGGTGTCGATCAGCGGAACGTCAGGCCGAGCAGGCTAGTAGGCACCGGTCGGGGCGGCCAGCGTTTGCGCGAGGATGTGCCTATGAATGCCATCATCTCTGGATCCGAACTCGGGAGCGACCTGAAGCGGCCAAATCCGCCCGTACTTCTGGATGTCCGCTGGCAGCTCACCGCGGCCAAGCTGGGTGGCGCGGCCCCGTTCGACGGTCGCGCGGAGTACGCGGCCGGTCACCTGCCCGGTGCCGTCTTCGTCGACCTGGACACCGCGCTCGCCGGACCGCCGGGCGCACGCGGCCGTCATCCGCTGCCCGACCTGGAGATCTTCGGTGCCGCGATGCGCGCCGCGGGCGTCTCGGCGGGGCGTGACGTGGTCGTGTACGACGGCGGGCAGGGCTGGGCCGCGGCCCGTGCCTGGTGGCTGCTGCGCTGGACGGGCCATTCGTCGGTACGGGTCCTGGACGGCGGCCTCGCCGCGTGGGACGGCCCGCTGACCAGGGAGGTCCCGAGTCCGGAGCCCGGCGACTTCGAGCCGCGCCCGGGGTCGCTGCCCACCGTGGACGCGGACGGCGCGGCCGCGCTGGCCCGCTCCGGACTGCTGCTCGACGCGCGCGCCGCGGAGCGGTACCGGGGCGACGTGGAGCCGATCGACCGGGTCGGCGGCCACATCCCGGGCGCGGTATCGGCACCGACCATGGAGAACGTCGGCCCGGACGGCCGCCTCCTGCCCGCCGCACAACTGGCCGAAAGATTTCGCAAACTCGGCGCCGAGGACGCCCCCGAGGTCGGCGTCTACTGCGGCTCGGGCGTCTCGGCCGCCCATCAGGTCCTCGCCCTCGCGGTCGCGGGCATCCCAGCAACGCTGTACCCGGGCTCGTGGTCGGAGTGGTCCTCGGACGCGTCCCGCCCGGTGGCGACGGGGAGCAGCCCGTCCGGCGATTGACGGGAAGACGGGAAGGGGCGGGGCCGGGGAAAGAGAGGGAACCCCGGCCCCGCCCCTGCCGAACGCGGCCCCGTCCTCGCCCCAGCCCGTACGACGAACTACTCCTGCTACTCCTGCGACTTCTTACGCCGCGTCCCGAACACGATCTCGTCCCAACTGGGCACCGCCGCCCGCCGCCCCGGACGCACCCCGTCCGCCTCGGCCTGCCGATCGGTCGTACCGACAAGCCGTTCACGGTGCCCGGCGACGGCCCGCGGCATCAGCACATCGGCATACGCGGCCCCGGCGGACGCGGCCGGCGCCGGAGGCTCCTCGGCCTCCGGCTCCTGCACGGGCTCGTCGGACGTGCCGTTGTTCGACGTCGTGGACGTGGTCGAGGTAGCGGCGGCCGTCGAGGACGAGGGACCAGTGGTGCCGGACGCCCCGTTGGCCGTGGCGGGACGTTCAGGCACGACCATGTCGCCGCGGAAGCTGGGCACCGCCTCGAGGAGGCTGGTCAGGGAGTCCCGGCCCTGGTCCTCCTCGGTCTCCTCGGCGGGTTCCGGCGCGCCCGGCCGCTCCATCTGCCGGTCGAGGGCACGGTCGAGCGGCCGGTCCCGGGGCAGCCGGGCGATCCGCGGCACGAACGGGAAGGTCGGCTCCGGCGACGCGATGTCGTCGGTCTCGCCGATCAGCGAGCGGGCCTCGTCGTCCACGGCCTGGACGAGCCGTCGCGGCGGGTCGTACGTCCAGCTCCCGGAGTGCGGCTCTCCGGCGACGCGGTAGGTGAGCAGCACCTCCCACGTGCCGTCGTCACGGCGCCAGGAGTCCCACTGCACGGAGTCCTTGTCGACGCCGCGGAGCAGCAGCCGCTCCTGCACGGCCTCACCGAGTTGGGGTCCGGCGTTCTCGCCGGGTCGGCGTACGGGCGTCTTGCGGGCACGTTCCGCCATGAACGCGCGCTCGGCGAGAACGGGGCCTTCGAAACGACGTACGCGGTCGACGGGGATACCGGCGAGCTGAGCGACCTCTTCGGCGGTCGCACCGGCCCGTATCCGGGCCTGGATGTCGCGGGGGCGAAGGTGGCTCTCCACCTCGATCTCGATCTGCCCGAGGCGCGGCCGGTCACCGCGTACGGCGGCGCGCAGTCGTTCGTCGATCGGAAGCGTGTACTCCGTCGAGTCCGCAGCCTTCAACACCAGCCGTGTGCCGTCGTTGCTGACGGCCACGACGCGCAGTTCGGGCATCGGGACCTCCCGGGTGGTGCCTGCCGACGTCACGTGCGTCGCTGCTTCCGCTAGTCGAGTGTGGCCTGCCCGGGTGCAGCCTGCCACAACCTTGCCGAGTTGCCCGGCGTGTCGGGCATGGGACCTGGATCCCCGTTATGGCACGGTTACCTGTTCGCAACGCTAAGTGACCGTCGTGGTCACCCTGTGCAACGAGCCCCCTTCCGGAGGTCCTGGCAAGCCCCCGAGCACCCAGGTTGGAGACCGGACCCAGGGCTCGCAACAGTACTCCATTCGGGCCACCCGGGTGGACCGCCGCGCCGCCGAAGTTCTCGTGGGGCAAGGGAGTTGACGCTCGCCGGGGCCATATTCCCCGCTTACGCAGGTGGCTTGCTTCACAGAATGCGCAGAAACGGAACTTTTTGCTTCGCTCATTTGTCCCTTGTGGTGCAGGCAGGACGTGAACGGCGGACAAGGGACGGGGATGTCACAGCGGGTGGATATCAGGAAGAAACCTGATATAGGCGCCGAACAGGACGAACGGGTGCCGAAGAGGAAGCGGATCGAACTGAACGTGCCGCAGGTGGCGGGCAGTGCCGTGGCGGCGGTGGTGGCGGCCAAACTGGCCTCGGCCTTCGGTGTCTACGGCACCATCCTCGGCGCCGGTCTGGTCAGTGTGATCGCGACCTGTGGCGGCTCCGTCTTCCAGCACTTCTTCTCGCGTACGGGCGAGCAGGTGAAGGAGGTCGCGGTCAAGGCCAAGCCACGGCCCCGGCAACTGCCGGTGACCGCGGACGGCCACCCGGTGCCGTCGACGTTCCGCCCGGAGGGCACGGCCACGGGGGCGATGACTACGGGGTCGATGACCACCGGGGCGATGCCCACGGGCGGTCCGGTGACCACGGGCCCGGTGACCACCACCTGGCGCCCCACCGCGGACGCCGAAGCCACCACGATGCTCCCCGCGGTCGGCACGGCCGAAGCCACCACGGTCCTGCCTGCGGTCGGCGGCGCGGCCGACGCCGAGAAGACGCAGCTGCTCAAGGCGGCCGACGCCACCCAGGTCCTCGCCCCGGTCGACGGGACGGTGCTGCTGCGCACGGCCGCCCCGCAGGATGCCGCCACGGACGCGGCCCCGCAGGACCAGGCCACCCAGCTGCTCCGCTCGGTGCCGCCCCCGGACGGCACCGGGACGACACACCCCACCGACCTTCCGGACGAGTACGGCACATCCACCGTGCACGGCAAGCGGATCAGGAGCTGGAAGCGGCCGCTGCTCGGTGCCGCGCTCGTCTTCGGCGTGACCATGTCCGGGATCACGACGTACGAGCTGGTCTCCGGCAACAGCTTCAGCGGCAACGGCACGCAGGTGTACCGCCCCAGCAGCTGGAACCACCCGAGCACCCCCGACCCGACCCCGCGGCACCCCACGCCCTCGGCCGACCCCTCGCAGCCCTCGACCGACAGCACCCCGGAGCAGGGCGGCGGCCACCAGTCCCCGGGCACCGACCCGATCCCGGACGACGGCGGCAGCAAGCCCACCCCGAACCCGGACCCGACGGACCCCGATCCGGCCCCGAACCCGCCGAACCCCGATCCGACGCCGACGCCCACTCCGACCCCGACGCCGACTCCTACGCCCACCCCGACGCCGCCCACCCCGGACCCCGCCGACGGCGGGCTCGAGCAGTCGGTCCCGGACGCCGAGTAGGGCGACGCCGAGTAGGGCCGAGGTGAACGGGCTATTCGCCCAGGACCCGGCGCAGGTAGTCGTTCCCGAACCGCCGGTCCGGGTCCAGGTGGTCCCGGAGCGCGGTGAACTCGCCGAAGCGGGGATAGACCGAGGACAGGTACTCCGCGTCGCGCGTGTGCAGCTTGCCCCAGTGCGGCCGCCCGTCGTGCTCGGTGAAGATCCGCTCGGCGGCGGTGAAGTACTCGCGGTACGGCGTCCCCTTGTACATATGGACCGCGATGTACGCGCTCTCCCGGTCCGACGAGGTGGAGAGCGTGATGTCGTCCGCGGGCGCCGTACGGACCTCGACCGGGAAGCTGATCCGCAGCCTCGAACGCTCGACCATGGTCCGCAACTGGCGCAGTGCGGGCACGAGGGCCGCGCGCGGCACGGCGTACTCCATCTCCACGAAGCGCACCCGGCGCGGCGATGTGAAGACCTTGTAGGGGATGTCCGTGTAACTGCGGGCGGAGAGCGCCTTGCTGGAGATCTTGGCGATCGACGGGATGGTGGCCGGGAAGGCCCGGCCCACCGAATTGACCGCCTGGAAGAGGCCGTTGGAGAGGAACTCGTCCTCGAACCAGCCCGCGAGCGCGCCGACAGGGGCCTCGGGGCCCGCGCTGCGGTTGTTGCGCTTGGTGTTGCAGTTGCCGGTGTGCGGGAACCAGTAGAACTCGAAGTGCTCGTTCTCGGTGAAGAGTTGGTCGAACTCGGCGGTCACCCGGTCGAAGCTCATCGGCTCGTCACGCGCCGTGAGCAGGAACACCGGCTCCACGGCGAAGGTGATCGCGGTGACGACGCCGAGGGCACCGAGGCCGATCCGGGCGGCCGCGAAGACCTCGGGATTCTCCTTCTCCGAGCAGCTCAGGACCCGTCCGTCCGCGGTGACCAGCTCAAGTCCGCGGATCTGGGCGGATATCGAGGCCGAGTCGCGGCCGGTGCCGTGGGTGCCGGTGCTGGTGGCGCCCGCGACGGTCTGCTCCATGATGTCGCCCATGTTCGTGAGCGACAGGCCCTCGCGGGCCAGGGCCACGTTCAGGCGCTTCAGCGGAGTTCCCGCTTCCACGGTGACGGTGCCCGCCTCGCGGTCGATCCCGCGGATGCCGGTGAGCAGGTCGGGGCGGATCAGGACGCCGTCGGTGGCGGCCGCGGCCGTGAAGGAGTGGCCGGTGCCGACCGCCTTCACGCGCCGCCCGTCCTCGGCCGCCTTACGGACGGCGGCGGCCAGCTCGTCGACGGAGGCGGGGGTCACCTCATGGGCCGGGCGCGCGGCGACATTGCCCGCCCAGTTACGCCATGTCGTCCGCTGCCGCGGGCCGCCGCTGCCGTTGTTCGCCGTGTGCGTCGTGTGCCGTGTGCTCATCGAACCCTCCCCGCTGCGGCACCGGCCGCTTCAGCCGGCGATACCCAAGGAACGCGACCGCGACCGCGACGGCCCCGGCCGCCGCCGGAACCGCGTACCCGGCGTCCGCCCCGGCCGTGTCGATCACCCAGCCGGATACCGACGAGCCGAGCGCGATCCCGACCGCGATCCCGGTGGACGTCCAGGTCATGCCTTCGGTCAGTTTCGCGCTGGGTACGTGCTGCTCGACGAGGGCCATCGTGGTCACCACCGTCGGCGCGACGGAGAGGCCCGCGACAAACAGCGCCACGGCCAGAAACGGAAGGTTCCCGACCAGTTGCAGCGGGATCATACTCACGGCCATCGCGCAGACACCCAGCAGCCACCTGCGGGCGGCGGTCCCGCGCGGCCGCAGCAGCCCGAAGACCACCCCGGCCAGACAGGACCCGAGCGCGTACACCGCGAGGACCAGACTGGCCGCCGCCTTGTGGCCCGCCTCCTCGGCGAAGGCGACGGTCACCACGTCGATCGCCCCGAAGATCGCCCCGACCGCCACGAACGTCAGCATCAGCACCTGCAGCCCCGGCGACCGCAGCGCCGAGCCGCCCGCGTGGTGCTCGCGCGGATGCGGTACGGGTTCGGTGCCGCGCTGCGCCGTCAGCCAGAAGACGCCCATGGCGAGGAACAGCGCGGCGAGCAGCGGCCCGGCCTCCGCGAACCACACCGTGGACAGGCCGATCGCGACGATCGGCCCGACGATGAAGCAGACCTCGCCGATCACGGACTCGAAGGAGTACGCGGTGTGCAGCTTGCGCGGCTCGTCGCGGTAGAGCCACACCCAGCGGGCCCGCACCATCGAGCCGAGGCTCGGCATGCACCCGACGGCCGCCGCACAGCCGAACAGCGTCCAGTCCGGGAGCCCGAGCCGCGCGGCGGCCAGGAGCCCGGCGACCGCGGCGAGCGCGATCAGCGTCGCGGGCGGCAGTACTCGGCGCTGCCCGTGCCGGTCCACCAGGCGCGAGACCTGCGGGCCGAGCACGGCCATGGAGACGGCGACCGTGGCCGACAGCGCCCCGGCCATGCCGTACCGCCCGGTGAGCTGCGAGACCATCGTGACGATGCCGATGCCCATCATGGCCGGCGGAAGTCGCCCGATGAACCCGGCGGCGGAGAAGGCGCGGGCGCCGGGGGCCGCGAAGAGGGCGCGATAGGGGCTGGGCAAGGGGCGCTCCACGAGAGTCCAGTAAGCCGCGAAACCGGCCGTGACAGATTACGGGCGCATGGGGTCACCCGGCACCGCATTTTCGGCGGCGCGGGGCGGGTGGCAGGATCAGGACCATGCCAGAAGCGCTTGACTCCGCCCCGTACGACGCCCTCCTGCTGCTCTCCTTCGGCGGCCCCGAGGGACCCGACGACGTCGTGCCGTTCCTGGAGAACGTGACGAAGGGCCGGGGCATCCCCAAGGAGCGGCTCAAGGAGGTCGGGCAGCACTACTTCCTGTTCGGCGGGGTCAGCCCGATCAACGACCAGAACCGCGCCCTGTTGGACGCGCTGCGCAAGGACTTCGCCGAGCACGGCCTCGACCTGCCGGTGTACTGGGGCAACCGCAACTGGGACCCGTATCTGACCGACGTACTGCGCCGTCTCGTCAACGACGGCCACCGCCGCGTCCTGACCCTGGCCACCAGCGCGTACGCCTCGTACTCCGGCTGCCGCCAGTACCGCGAGAACCTCGCGGACGCGCTCGCGACCCTTCAGGCCGAGGGCCTGGAGCTGCCGCGGGTCGACAAGCTCCGGCACTACTTCAACCACCCCGGTTTCGTACGCCCGATGATCGACGGCGTCCTGAAGTCCCTCGCCGAGCTGCCCGAGGACGTACGCGACGGGGCGCGCCTCGCGTTCACCACGCACTCCATCCCGACCGCCGCCGCCGACACCTCCGGTCCGGTCGAGGACCACGGTGACGGCGGTGCGTACGTCAAGCAGCATCTGGACGTGGCCCGGCTGATCGCCGACGCGGTGGCCGAGGAGACCGGTGTCGCCGACCGGCCGTGGCAGCTCGTCTACCAGTCGCGTTCCGGCGCCCCGCACATCCCGTGGCTGGAGCCGGACATCTGTGACCACCTGGAGGAGCGGCACGCCGCCGGGGCGCCCGCGGTCGTGATGGCGCCGATCGGCTTCGTCTCGGACCACATGGAGGTCATGTACGACCTCGACACCGAGGCCACCGCCAAGGCCGCCGAGCTCGGCCTGCCGGTGGCGCGCTCGGCCACCGTCGGCGCCGACCCGCGGTTCGCCGCCGCCGTCCGCGAGCTCGTCCTCGAGCGGGCCGCCACCGAGCGCGGCGAGGACGTGCGGCCCTGTGCCCTCGGCTCCCTCGGCGCGAGCCATGACCTGTGCCCCGTGGGCTGCTGCCCGGCCAGGACGCCGAAGCCCGCCGCCGCGGGCGTCGACAGCCCCTACGCGTAAGGAATCCGTGAACCCCGTGACCGATCAACTCAAGGCCGAACTCCTCGCCCTGGCCCTGGAGGCCGCCGACCGCGCGGGCACCCTGCTGCGCGACGGCCGCCCCGCCGACCTGGGCGTGGCTGCCACCAAGACCAGCGCGGTCGACGTGGTCACCGAGATGGACATCGCCTCCGAGAAGCTGATCACCGGCTTCCTGGCCGAGCACCGACCGGACGACGGCTTCCTCGGCGAGGAGGGCGCCAGCGTCGAGGGCAGCAGTGGCGTCCAGTGGGTCATCGACCCGGTCGACGGCACCGTCAACTACCTGTACGGCAGGCCCGCTTGGGCCGTCTCGATCGCCGCCCGCAAGGACGGCGAGACCGTCGTCGGCGTGGTGCACGTGCCGATGCAGGGCGAGACCTTCCGGGCCCTCCTGGGCGAGGGCGCGTATCTGGGGGAGCGCCGTCTGACCGTCGGAGAGGCCCCCGACCTCGGGCACGCCCTGCTCGGCACCGGCTTCGGCTACCTCACCGAGCGCCGGGTGCGACAGGCCGAGGTGGTCCGGGAGCTCATCCCGATCGTCCGGGACATCCGGCGTGGCGGCTCCGCGGCGATCGACCTGTGCGACGTGGCGGCCGGCCGCCTGGACGCGTACTACGAGCGCGGCCTGAACGAGTGGGACCTGGCCGCCGGTGACCTGATCGCCCGCGAGGCCGGTGCCCTGGTCGGCGGCAGGCCCGGCGCGGCCCCCTCCGGCGAGCTCCTGGTGGCGGCGCCGCCCGGCCTCTTCGAGACCCTCCAGACCAAGCTGGACACGCTCGGCGCCTGGTACGACTGACGCTTTTCCGTCCGTACGCGCGCGTGCGGACGGAAAACGAAAAACGGCTGAACGCGCGTGTACGGACACGGCAGAGGGCCCCGGCACTTGGTGGGTGCCGGGGCCCTCTGTGAGGTCTGTGCGGTCGCTCAGGCGAGTTGCACGCCGTGTTCGGCGGCGAGGCGGTGCAGGTCCTCGAGCTCGGCCTGCTCGACCTCGACGAGGTGCTCGTCGCCTTCAGCCAGAGCCTGGTCGAGGTCGGACTTGGTGGCCTCTATGCGGTGCAGGAGCCCTGCGGTGAATGCGTCCATGGTTGCGCCCCCTCGTCGTGGGTCGTGGTCAGTGGCACGGGGGTGTGCCCTCGGGAAGGGGCGATCACGTCTCTCGCCGCTCGCGAAGAGCAGCTCGTGGCGTGCCACATGCAAAGAGTGATCGCGGGTGTGCTGACGTCCTCCCCAGGGCGTCTCAGCCAGAAACCTCAACCACCCCACGAATCCTGGAATTCCCACCCGTGGGTTTCCGCCTTACAGCCGGTTTACGGCCGAAAGAGGCAGGATGGAGGCTCACCAATCGTGATCAGAGCTGCCCGAACAGGGGCAACCAAAGCCAAGTGGAAGGACAGGGACGTGCGTGTACTCGTCGTCGAGGACGAGCAACTGCTCGCCGATGCGGTGGCCACCGGACTGCGCCGGGAGGCCATGGCCGTCGACGTTGTGTACGACGGCGCCTCGGCCCTGGAGCGCATCGGCGTGAACGACTACGACGTGGTGGTCCTGGACCGTGACCTCCCCGTCGTGCACGGCGACGACGTCTGCCGCAAGATCGTCGAACTCGGCATGCCCACCCGCGTCCTGATGCTCACCGCCTCCGGTGACGTCAGCGACCGCGTCGAGGGCCTGGAGCTGGGCGCCGACGACTATCTGCCCAAGCCGTTCGCGTTCACCGAGCTCACCGCCCGCGTGCGCGCCCTCGGGCGGCGTACGACGGTCGCGCTGCCGCCCGTACTCGAGCGCGCCGGCATCAAGCTCGACCCCAACCGCCGCGAGGTCTACCGCGACGACCGCGAGATCCAGCTCGCCCCCAAGGAGTTCGCCGTCCTGGAGGTCCTGATGCGCAGCGAGGGCGCGGTCGTCTCGGCCGAGCAGCTCCTGGAGAAGGCCTGGGACGAGAACACCGACCCGTTCACCAACGTGGTCCGGGTGACCGTCATGACCCTGCGCCGCAAGCTCGGCGAGCCCGCCGTCATCGTGACCGTGCCCGGCTCCGGCTACCGGATCTGAGCCCTCGATGGCCTCGACCCCGGCGCCGCCGTCGGCGCCCCCGAAACCGACCTGGGATCCCAAGCGGCCGGAGCCCCCGTTCCCGTGGCTGCGCCCGACCATCCGGATAAGGCTCACGCTGCTCTACGGCGGCATGTTCCTGATCGCGGGGATCCTGTTGCTCTCGATCATCTATCTGCTGGCGGCGCAGGCCGTGCACGTCGGCAATGAGCTGCCGTTCCGGATCGCTGGTGAGGTCAGGGTGTCCAGCGACGCCTGCCCCGGCCTGAACTCATCGGGGCAGATCTCCCAGGACGAGTTCAATGCCGCCGTCAACGAGTGCTTGAGCCTCCAGCGCCAGCATGCCCTGGACGACCTGCTCAGCCGCTCGCTGCTCGCGCTGCTCGGCCTGAGCGTGATCGCCTTCGCCTTCGGGTACGCGATGGCCGGCCGGGTCCTCTCGCCGCTCGGCCGGATCACCCGTACCGCCCGCCGGGTTGCCGGTTCGGACCTGACCCGGCGGATCGAACTCGACGGCCCGGACGACGAGTTGAAGGAGCTCGCGGACACGTTCGACGAGATGCTCGACCGCCTGGAGCGGGCCTTCTCGGCCCAGCAGCGCTTCGTCGCCAACGCCTCGCACGAGCTGCGCACCCCGCTGGCGATCAACCGCACGCTGCTCGAGGTCCAGCTCTCCGATCCGGGCGCACCCGCCGAACTACAGCAGCTCGGCAAGACCCTGCTCGCCACCAACGAGCGCAGCGAGCAGCTGGTCGAGGGCCTGCTGCTGCTCGCCCGCAGCGACAACCAGATCGTGGAGCGTAAGCCCGTCGACCTCGCTGAGGTGGCCTCGCGCGCCATCGACCAGGTGCGGGGCGAGGCCGAGGAAAAGGGCGTGGAGATCCGCGGTGAGCGCGGCCTGGCCGTGGTCCAGGGCAATGGCGTCCTGCTCGAGCGGATCGCCCTGAACCTGGTGCAGAACGCCGTGCGGTACAACGTCGACGAGGGAGGCTGGGTCGAGGTCCGTACCGAGGCCAAGGAGGGCCAGGCGGTCCTCGTGGTATCCAATACGGGGCCCGTGGTCCCGGCGTACGAGATCGACAACCTCTTCGAGCCCTTCCGGAGGCTGCGCACCGAGCGCACCGGCAGCGACAAGGGCGTGGGTCTCGGCCTCTCCATCGCCCGGTCGGTGGCGCGGGCGCACGGGGGCCGTATCATCGCGGAGCCGCGCGAGGGGGGTGGTCTCGTGATGCGAGTCACCCTGCCCATCTGAGACAGTTCTCCGGATCGCTGAGTGTTCGCTTTAAGCGGAATTTTCGGGACCTTGTCCCAGGGAACCCGTGTGGAATCGATCACAGAGGCGAATTTCCGGCCACATACTCTCCGTGATGCTTGGGGCCTTGGTAATGCCTGGAAAATCCGGGTTTCCGGGGGTCTTGATCACGGGAAGTACACGGATTGGCGCCCGTGTAGTGCGACAAACGGACCGTGTACGGTCCCGATCGCCATCCAACCCGATCACTCTTCGGGGGTCCGGTTGGGTGTCGATTGAGTAACAGACCTTGATGTGAGGCAAAATCTCCGCCTCGGGTCGGGCACAAGTCCGGCCTCTCACGCGTTACGTGCGCTGGAGACACCGCAGACACCCGGAGGGGGAGAGCGACATGGCAACGGATTACGACACCCCACGCAAGACCGATGACGATCTCAATGAGGACAGCATTGAGGAGCTGAAGGCCCGGCGGAATGACAAGTCGGCTTCGAACGTCGACGTCGACGAGTTCGAGGCCGCCGAAGGCCTGGAGCTGCCCGGCGCCGACCTCTCGAACGAGGAGCTGGCCGTCCGGGTCCTGCCCAAGCAGCAGGACGAGTTCACGTGCATGAGCTGCTTCCTGGTGCACCACCGCAGCCAGCTGGCCCGCGAGAAGAACGGCCAGCCGATCTGCCGCGACTGCGACTGAGGACGGGTCGGCCGTGACTGGCTCGACCCCGTCCCGGAAGCGCTTGTTCCGGAAGCGGCCCATGGACGGGGACCAACCCCCGCCCGTGGACGGCGGCCGGGTCGACGGCGTGCGTGAGGGCGAGCGAGGTCCCCGGGCCTCGCTCGAAGCAACAAGCTCTGTCGAAAGCACTGAAGGCGCCGCTGACGGCAGCGCGCTCCCGGCCAAGGCCGGGCGGCTCACTGCGGTCAAGGCGGGCGTACGCAAGGGCGGTCGCGGCGCGAAGGCCGGCCTCGGCCAGCTCGCCGACCGGATCATCGAGAACGCGCCGCGCATCCCCGTGCGGGACCTGGCCGCCCTGCGCAACCAATTCCCGGGCCTCGGGCCCGAGCAGATCGCCGACAAGCTGGTGGCGGGCGCACGGAACGCCACGTCGACGGTCGGCGCGGGCGTGGGCGCCGCCGCGATGCTGCCCGTACCGCCCGCGATGCCCGCGGAACTCGCCGCCGAGGTCGTCGGCGTCGCCGCGATCGAGCTGAAGCTCATCGCCGAGCTGCACGAGGTCTACGGCCTCCGCCCGCAGGGCAACCTCAAGGAGCGCACCACCGTCTACCTCACCTCCTGGACGGAGGAGCGCGGCATCGACGTGACGAAGCCGTCGACCCTGAACGCCGCGCTCGGCGGCCAGATGAAGCGCGAACTGCGCCAGCAGATCGTGAAGCGCACCATGCGGAACCTGCCGAACCTGATGCCCTTCCTCGTCGGCGCGGCCGTCGGGGCGTGGATGAACCGGCGGGACACCGGGAAGCTGGCCGCGAAGGTCCGGCGGGACCTGCGGAAGCAGCAGGTGCCGTGGGACACGCTGGCCGGGCTGCCGCGGCTTGAGCAGCCTGCTGAGCCGCTTGGGCTGGGCTGACGCTGGTTTCTTTCGCGCCAGCCGTACCTCTCAGTCGTACCTCTCAGTCGCCTTGGTCGCCGGACGGGCCGACAGCCAGCGCCGCCACCAACGCCTCCGGATGCCGCGTCGACAGGTACAGATACGGCGTCGGGTCCTCCGGGTCCGTGACGCGGACGCGCACGGCCGTCGGGATGTAGCTGCGCAGCAGCATGTGGGCGCGGGGGTCGGCCTTGTGGGTGCGCCAGGCGCGGGCCTCCGCCTCGTCCAGGACCTCCGCGTCGCCGAGCGCCGTCAACGGCAGCCGGGCCTCGCCCGCGATGAGGGAGCCCGCCACCACACGGATCCGGGCCGAGCCGTACGAGCTGACGCCCACCGCCGTGAGCGCCGCACCGCCGATCAGACCGCCCAGCATCGGCAGGGGGCCAAGGGGCAGCAGGATCAGTCCGCAGGCGATGCCCACCAGGGCCGTGACGACCCACCATGAGCGGGGTGCGGTCAGGCGCTCGTCGTACTGTTCAGCCGCTTTCGTGGCCTTGCCGTTCGCGGCATTCTCGGTGGGAGGCTGCATGCCCCAAGCTTGGCACGGTGCCCGCGCGCGGTGGTCGCGCAGGTAAGGTCTGCGCCTGTGAGTGGACGAACCCGATCGTTGACGCCCCCGGACGACGCCGTCGTTCCGGTCCGGCATCCCGACGCCCCGGCGCCCGGCGAGCTGCTCGGCGCGCACTACGAGCACTGTTTCGGCTGCGGCCACGGCCAGTCGCACGGGCTGCACCTGGCGGCGCGGGCCGGCGAAGGCGTCGCGCTCACCGCCGAGTTCACGGTGAAGCCGGAGCATCAGGGGGCGCCGGGCCTGGCCCACGGCGGGGTGCTCGCCACCGCGCTCGACGAGACCCTCGGCTCCCTGAACTGGCTGCTCCGGGCCATCGCGGTGACCGGACGCCTCGAGACCGACTTCGTACGCCCGGTGCCGGTCGGCACCGTGCTGCACCTGCAGGCCGAGGTCACGGCGGTCGCCGGGCGCAAGATCTACTCGACCGCCACCGGCCGGATCGGCGGGCCCGACGGGCCGGTCGCGGTGCGCGCCGACGCCCTCTTCATCGAGGTCAAGGTCGACCACTTCATCGACAACGGTCGCGAGGAGGAGATCCAGGCGGCCATGAGCGATCCGGACCAGCTCCGGCGTGCCCGTGCCTTCGAGGTGAACCCGTGACGCGTGAGCCTGTGGACGTCCGCATCCGGCGCGTGGACCCGGACGTACCGCTTCCGCACTATGCGCACCCCGGCGACGCGGGCGCCGATCTGCGTACCACCGAGGCCGCCGAGCTCGCCCCCGGGGAGCGCGTGGTGCTGCCCACCGGGGTGTCCATCGCGCTGCCGGAGGGGTACGCGGCCTTCGTGCACCCACGGTCCGGGCTCGCCGCCCGCTGCGGCGTCGCTCTCGTGAATGCCCCGGGGACGGTGGATGCCGGGTACCGTGGAGAGATCAAGGTGATCGTGGTGAACCTCGACCCGCGCGAAGTCGTGCGGTTCGAACGCTTCGACCGGATTGCCCAACTGGTCGTCCAGCAGGTCGAGAAGGTGCGCTTCCGCGAGGTCACGGAGCTTCCCGACTCGGCGCGGGCCGCGGGGGGCTTCGGGTCCACCGGCGGTCACGCGGCCGTGGCAGGCGGCTCGGGTGGGCAGCAGGGCGGGAATCGATACGCTTCGGTCGTAGCCGACCGGGAAGGACAGTGACGTGTTCGGACGTCGCAAGAAGAGGGACTCCGTCAACGGCGCGGACAGCGCGGCGGATGCGGCGAGCCAGGCCGAGCAGGTCGTCGAGGGCACGGACGCCCCAGAGGGTGACGAAGCCGGGGCGGACGCGACGGCCGGTGAGTCGGCGCGGGTCAGCCTGCCGCCGGCGCCACGGCCCGACGGCCCGTGGGACATCTCCGAGGTGCGCGAGCCCGGCGAGGGCCGGGTCGACCTGGGCGGCATTTTCGTCCCCGGGGTCGAGGGCATGGAGCTGCGCGTGGAGGTCGCCGGTGACGCGATCGTCGCGGCCACCGTCGTACTGAAGGAGAGCGCGATCCAGCTGCAGGCCTTCGCCGCCCCCAAGAAGGAGGGCATCTGGGGCGAGGTGCGTGCCGAGATCGCCTCCGGCATCACCCAGCAGGGCGGCGTCATCGACGAGGTCGAGGGCCCCCTCGGCTGGGAGCTGCGCGCCCAGGTTCCGGTGCAGCTGCCGGACGGCACCGGCGGCGTGCAGGTCGTCCGGTTCGTCGGCGTGGACGGGCCGCGCTGGTTCCTGCGCGGCGTCATCTCCGGCCAGGGCGCGGTGCAGCCGGAGGCCGCGGGGCTGCTCGAGCAGATCTTCCTGGACACCGTGGTGGTGCGTGGCGAGGCCCCGATGGCGCCGCGCGACCCGATCGTGCTCAAGCTTCCCGAGGACGCCCAGATGGTGGCCGAGGGCTCCCAGGAGAGCGAGGAGGGCTCCCGCTTCGCCGGCGGCATGGCCCGGCTCGCCCGCGGACCCGAGATCACCGAGGTGCGCTGAGCGCCTCGTCCCCGCCTTCGTCGAGAGGTCTACGGGAGGGCCGCACCCCGCGCTGTAGGGTGCGGCCCTTCCGCGTACGCGGGCAGCCCCCGCCGTGGCCGTGGCCGTGGCCCATCAGAATCGCGTCAAAGGCGCCGGGAGAGGCCCCCCTCGTCCGTTATGCCGGAAATCCTGGCCGTAAGGTCCTACGCAGGTGCACGGCGAGTCTGCCGGGCGGCTGACGGAAGATACTGGGGCCATGGGACGCGGCAAACTACGCATTTACCTCGGGGCGGCACCGGGCGTGGGCAAGACCTACGCCATGCTCGCCGAGGCGCACCGCCGTGTGGAGCGGGGCACCGACTGCGTGGTCGGCTTCGTGGAGCCACACGGCCGCCCCCGTACCGAAGTGCTCCTGCACGGCCTGGAACAGGTGCCGCGCAAGCAGCTGGAGTACCGCGGCGCCGTCTTCTCCGAGATGGACGTCGACGCGGTGCTCGCCCGCCGCCCGGCCGTGGCCCTGGTCGACGAGCTGGCGCACACCAGCGTGCCCGGCTCGCGCAACGGCAAGCGCTGGCAGGACGTCGAGGAGCTGCTCGCCGCCGGGATCGACGTCATCTCGACCGTCAACATCCAGCACCTGGAGTCCCTCGGCGACGTCGTCGAGTCGATAACGGGCGTACGGCAGCGGGAGACCGTACCGGACGAGGTGGTGCGCCGCGCCGACCAGATCGAGCTGGTCGACATGTCGCCCCAGGCGCTGCGGCGCCGGATGGCGCACGGCAACATCTACCAGGCCGACAAGGTCGACGCGGCCCTGTCGAACTACTTCCGGCCCGGCAACCTCACCGCGCTGCGCGAGCTCGCGCTGCTGTGGACCGCCGACCGGGTCGACGCGTATCTCCAGCAGTACCGGGGCGAGCACAACATCCGCTCCACCTGGCAGGCCCGCGAGCGGATCGTCATCGGCCTCACCGGCGGGCCCGAGGGCCGCACCCTGATCCGCCGCGCCGCCCGGATGGCCACCAAGGGCTCCGGCAGCGAGCTCCTCGCCGTGTACATCTCCCGCAGCGACGGCCTGACCTCCGCGTCCCCGAAGGAGCTGGCCGTCCAGCGCACCCTCGTCGAGGACCTGGGCGGCACCTTCCACCACGTCGTCGGCGACGACATACCGGCGGCGCTGCTCGAGTTCGCGCGCGGCGTGAACGCCACGCAGATCGTCCTCGGCGTCTCCCGGCGCAGACCCTGGCAGTACATCTTCGGACCCGGCGTCAGCGCCACAGTGGCCCGCGAGTCGGGGCCCGACCTCGATGTGCACCTGGTGACCCACTCGGCGATGGGCAAGGGCCGCGGCCTGCCGGTGGCGCGCGGCGCCCGGCTCGGGACGTCCCGGATGGTGTGGGGCTGGCTCACCGGCCTGGCCGGACCGGCCCTGATGACGTTCCTGCTCACCCACATCGACACCGACCTCGGTCTCGCCAACGACATGCTGCTGTTCCTGGCGCTCACCGTGGCGTCGGCCCTGCTCGGCGGCCTGCGGCCGGCGCTCGCCTCGGCGGCCGTCGGGTCGCTGCTCCTGAACTACTTCTTCACACCGCCGTACCACCTGTGGGGGATCGCCGACTCCCGGAACATCGTCGCGATCGTGGTGTTCGTGGGCGTCGCGGTGGCGGTCGCCTCGGTGGTCGACCTCGCGGCCCGGCGCACCCACCAGGCGGCCCGATTGCGCGCCGAGTCGGAGATCCTCTCGTTCCTCGCGGGCAGCGTGCTGCGCGGCGAGACGACTCTGGACGCCGTCCTCGAACGGGTCCGGGAGACCTTCAACATGGAGTCCGTGGCGCTCCTTGAACGCTCCAGCGACGTCGAGCCGTGGACCCGCACCGCCAGCGTCGGACCCACGCCCCTCGGCCGCCCCGAGGACGCCGATGTGGAGATGCCCGTGGGCGACCACATGGCCCTGGCCCTCTCCGGCCGTGTGCTGCCCGCCGAGGACCGCCGCGTGCTCGGGGCGTTCGCCGCGCACGCCGCCGTCGTCCTCGACCGCCAGCGGCTGCGCAGCGAGGCCGAGCAGGCCCGCGCCCTGGCCGAGGGCAACCGCATCCGGACCGCGCTGCTCGCCGCCGTCAGCCACGACCTGCGCACCCCGCTCGCCGCGATCAAGGCGTCCGTCAGCTCGCTCCGCTCCGAGGACGTCGAGTGGTCCGAGGCCGACCAGGCCGAACTCCTCGAGGGCATCGAGGACGGCGCCGACCGCCTGGACCACCTGGTCGGCAATCTGCTCGACATGTCACGCCTGCAGACCGGCACCGTGATGCCACTGATCCGCGGCATCGACCTCGACGAAGTGGTGCCGATGGCGCTCGGCGGCGTGCCCGAGGGCAGCGTCGAACTCGACATCCCCGAGACGCTGCCGATGGTCGAGGTCGACAAGGGGCTGCTGGAGCGGGCCGTCGCCAACATCGTGGAGAACGCCGTCAAGTACAGTCCCGACGGCGTCCCCGTCACGGTGCACGCGAGCGCGCTCGGCAACCGGGTCGAACTGCGGGTCGTGGACCGCGGACCCGGCGTCCCGGACGAGGCGAAGGACCGTATCTTCGCGCCCTTCCAGCGGTACGGCGACGCTCCGCGCGGGGCGGGCGTCGGGCTCGGCCTCGCGGTCGCCAGGGGCTTCGTCGAGGCGATGGGCGGCACCCTGGCCGCCGAGGACACCCCCGGCGGCGGCCTCACCATGATCCTCGTACTGCGGGCCGCAGGAGACCAGGACCGGCCCGCACCGGACCTCCCCGCCCAGGTCACCTCGTGACCGCGACCCATCCGGCCCCGGCGGCAGCCGCCGCGCGGGCCGGCTCAGCAGAAAGGCAGCCCAACATGACCCGGGTGCTCGTGGTCGACGACGAGCCGCAGATCGTACGCGCCCTCGTGATCAACCTGAAGGCGCGCAAGTACGAGGTGGACGCGGCCTCCGACGGCGCCTCCGCCCTCCAGCTCACCGCCGCGCGCCACCCCGACGTGATCGTGCTCGACCTGGGGCTGCCCGACATGGACGGCGTCGACGTCATCAAGGGCATCCGCGGCTGGACCCGGGTGCCGATCCTGGTGCTCTCCGCCCGGCACAGCTCGGACGAGAAGGTCGAGGCCCTGGACGCGGGCGCGGACGACTACGTCACCAAGCCCTTCGGCATGGACGAGCTGCTCGCCCGGCTGCGCGCCGCCGTCCGCCGCGCCGAACCGGTCGGGGACGGCGAGGAGGACGAGGTCGTCGTCGACACCGGCGACTTCACCGTGGACCTGGCCGCCAAGAAGGTCCACCGCGACGGGCGCGACGTACGGCTGACCCCCACGGAGTGGCACCTGCTCGAAGTGCTCGTACGCAATACGGGACGCCTCGTCTCCCAGAGACAGCTGCTCCAGGAGGTCTGGGGGCCGTCGTACGGGACGGAGACCAACTATCTGCGGGTCTACATGGCCCAGCTGCGCCGGAAGCTGGAGGGCGACCCCTCGCACCCGCGGCACTTCATCACGGAGCCGGGGATGGGGTACCGCTTCGAGCGGTGAGGGCGGCGCGTTCGAGCGGTGCGTCCAGCGGCGAAGTGCGTGGTGAAGTGCGCGGTGATGCGGGCGGAGACACTGGCCACGGACGGTGTCGGTGGTCCCCGGTACGCTTCCTGTATGAGTGAGGTTCCTCGTTCCGAAAAGCCGGTGGGCCGGTTCAAGCGGCTCCTCGGCCGGCTGTCCTCGACCCAGGAGGAGCTGGAGTCCGAGGAGCTCCGTGAGGACGCCGCGACAGCCGGATGTACCCGCATCGGGGACTGCCAGGATCGAGAGATAGTCACGGTTACTGGTACCTTGCGCACGGTCACTCTGCGCCCACGCGCGGGCGTCCCGGCCCTGGAGGCCGAGCTGTTCGACGGCAGTGCCGCCCTTGACGTGGTGTGGCTCGGCCGGCGCTCCATCGTGGGGATAGAACCGGGGCGCAAGCTGATCGCATCGGGCCGGATCTCGCTGAGCCGGGGACGCCGGGTGCTGTTCAACCCCAAGTACGAACTCAGACCGCTCGGACGGGAGTAGCCGGTGACGTCTGCCGACAAGCCGACCGACCACCACACCGCGCCCGGTCAGGCCGAGGGGCCCGACGCCGGTGTGAAGACCGTGACGGAGGCCGCGCTCTTCGAGGCGTTCGGCGGACTGCGGGGCATGGTGGAGACCGTTCTCCCCGGCCTCCTGTTCGTGACGATCTACACGATCAACAAGGACCTGCACCTCTCCGCGCTCGCCGCGCTCGGGGTGGCCCTGGTGTGCGTCGTCGTCCGCCTGATCATGCGGGACACCGTCAAGCACGCCTTCAGCGGCGTCTTCGGCGTGGCCTTCGGTGTGGTCTTCGCGATGATGACCGGCAACGCCAAGGACTTCTATCTGCCGGGCATGCTCTACACGTTGGGGCTCGCCATCGCCTACATCGTGACCACGCTGGCCGGGGTGCCGCTGATCGGGCTGATCCTCGGGCCGGTGTTCAAGGAGAACCTGTCCTGGCGCACCCGTAACCCCGGCCGCAAGAAGGCCTATGCCAAGGCCAGTTGGGCCTGGGGCCTGATCCTGCTCGCCAAGTGCGCGATCCTCTTCCCGCTCTACTTGTGGGCGGACACCACGCAGCTCGGGTGGGTCCTCGTCGCCCTGAAGATTCCGCCGTTCCTGCTCGCGGTCTGGCTGACCTGGATCTTCCTCGCGAAGGCACCGGCGCCGATCGATGTGTTCGCGGAGATGGAGGCGGCGGAGGCCGCCGAAAAGGCGGCAAAGGCCGAGCGGACGCGGGCGGCTGAGACGGAGGCGCAGTTCTCCGAGGCGATGCAGCCGGTCGTCGACGAGACGCTGCAGCGGCTTGCCGAAGGGGAGACGGGAGCTCGGCACCGCAAGCCCTGAGGCGGCGCTCGGCCAGCCCTAGGTGCCCCCGAGCCGGGGCACCCCAGGTCGTCCGTTGCGCACTCGGCGACGCTCAGCCCGCCGCTTCCTCCCGGCGCACCGACAGGAGTTCCTCAAGCTGCTCCTCGCGGGCCTGCGCGGCCACGAAGAGGAGTTCGTCGCCCGCCTCGAGGGAGTCCTCGACCGTGGGGGAGAGGACCCGGGTGCCGCGGATGATGGTGACCAGCGAGGTGTCCGCGGGCCACTCGATGTCCCCGATCCTGGTGCCCGCGAGCGCCGACTCGGGCGGCAGCGTCAGCTCCACCAGGTTCGCGTCGCCGTGGCTGAAGCGGAGCAGCCGGACCAGGTCGCCGACGCTGACCGCCTCCTCGACCAGGGCCGACATCAGGCGCGGCGTGGAGACCGCGACATCGACGCCCCAGGACTCGTTGAACAGCCACTCGTTCTTGGGGTTGTTGACACGGGCGACGACACGCGGGACGCCGTACTCCGTCTTCGCGAGCAGCGAGACGACCAGGTTCACCTTGTCGTCGCCCGTCGCGGCGATCACGACATTGCAGCGCTGCAGCGCCGCCTCGTCCAGGGACGTGATCTCGCAGGCGTCGGCGAGCAGCCACTCCGCCTGCGGCACCCGCTCCACCGAGATGGCGGTCGGGGCCTTGTCGATCAGGAGCACCTCGTGCCCGTTCTCCAGGAGCTCCCCGGCGATGGACCGGCCCACCGCGCCCGCTCCGGCAATGGCGACCCTCATCGGTGACCGCCCTCCTCAGGACCTTCGGCGAACGCCGCCTCGACCTTCTCGATCTCGTCGGTGCGCATCATCACGTGCACCAGGTCGCCCTCCTGGAGCACCGTCTGCGAGGTCGGCAGGATCGCCTCGCCCAGGCGGGTGAGGAAGGCGACGCGGACGCCGGTCTCCTCCTGGAGCCTGCTGATCTTGTGCCCGATCCAGGCGCTGTCCGTGTGCACCTCCGCGAGCTGCACCCCGCCGCTCGGGTCCCGCCACAGCGGCTCCGCGCCCGAGGGCAGCAGCCGGCGCAGCATCTGGTCGGCGGTCCAGCGGACCGTGGCCACGGTCGGGATGCCCAGGCGCTGGTAGACCTCGGCGCGGCGCGGGTCGTAGATCCGGGCCGCGACGTTCTCGATGCCGAACATCTCGCGGGCCACCCGGGCGGCGATGATGTTCGAGTTGTCGCCGCTGCTGACCGCCGCGAAGGCGCCGGCCTCCTCGATGCCCGCTTCCCGCAGGGTGTCCTGGTCGAAGCCGATTCCGGTGACGCGGCGCCCGCCGAAGCCGGCGCCCAGGCGGCGGAAGGCGGTGGGGTCCCGGTCGACCACGGCGACCGTATGCCCCTGCTGCTCCAGGGCCTGCGCGAGTGCGGCACCCACGCGTCCGCAGCCCATGATGACGATGTGCACGACCGTCCTTCCGGCTTCAAGCGTTCTGATACGTGACTACGTCGGCCGATACGGGTCCGGCGCGGGATGTGGCGTCGCGTCCGCTCGGCCCTCACAGGGTCTCAGACCGCCGCCCAAGCTACACACGCGCGGTCGGCCGACGGGACCCCCGTGCGGCGGCCGGTGCGACGGGCTCGATCCGGTTCGTGGTGTGGCTTCGGTGCACCTTCGAGTGAACCCTTACGATCCTCGGGTGTCCAAACTGACCGACCTGCCCAAACGCATTCTCATCGGGCGCGCACTGCGCAGCGACCGGTTGGCGGAAACGCTCCTGCCCAAGCGCATCGCGCTCCCCGTGTTCGCCTCCGACCCGCTGTCGTCGGTGGCGTACGCGCCGGGAGAGGTGCTCCTCGTCCTCTCCCTCGCGGGTGTGTCGGCGTACACCATGAGCCCCTGGATCGCGGCCGCGGTCGTGGTGCTGATGTTTACGGTCGTCGCGTCGTACCGGCAGAACGTGCACGCGTATCCGAGCGGCGGCGGCGACTACGAGGTCGCGGGCACCAACCTCGGCCCGAAGGCCGGACTCACCGTGGCGAGCGCGCTGCTCGTCGACTACGTCCTGACCGTGGCCGTGTCCATTTCCTCCGGCGTGGAGAACCTGGGTTCGGCGATCCCCTTCGTCGTGGAGCACAAGACGTTCTCCGCGATCGCCGTCATCGTGCTGCTCACGCTGATGAACCTGCGCGGAGTCAAGGAGTCCGGGCGGCTCTTCGCCATACCGACGTACGTTTTCGTCTCCGGTGTCTTCCTGCTGATCGCCTGGGGCACCTACCGCAGCATGATCCTCGGCGACTCCATGAAGGCGCCCACCGCCGATCTGCATATCGAGCCGGAGCACCAGGGCATCGCCGGATTCGCGCTCGTCTTCCTGCTGCTTCGGGCCTTCTCCTCCGGCTGTGCCGCGCTCACCGGCGTCGAGGCGATCAGCAATGGCGTGCCCGCCTTCCGCAAGCCGAAGAGCAAGAACGCCGCGACGACGCTCGCCCTGATGGGCGGCATCGCGGTCACCATGTTCTGCGGCGTCATCGCGCTCGCCCTCGCCACTGACGTACGGATGGCCGAGAACCCCGCGAAGGACCTGATCCGGGACGGCGAGCCGGTCGGCTCCGGCTATGTCCAGGATCCGGTGATCTCGCAGGTCGCGGCGGCGGTCTTCGGGCAGGGCACCTTCTTCTTCGTGCTGCTCGCGGCGGCTACGGCGCTCGTACTCTTCCTCGCCGCCAACACCGCGTACAACGGCTTTCCGCTGCTCGGCTCGATCCTCGCGCAGGACCGCTATCTGCCGCGCCAGCTGCACACCCGCGGCGACCGGCTCACGTTCTCCAACGGCATCGTGCTGCTCGCGGGCGCCGCGATCCTGCTCGTGTGGATCTACGAGGCCGACACGACACGCTTGATCCAGCTCTACATCGTCGGCGTCTTCGTCTCGTTCACGCTCAGCCAGACCGGCATGGTGCGGCACTGGAACCGTCACCTGCGCACCGAGAAGGACCCGGCCAAGCGCCGCAAGATGATGCGCTCGCGGGCCATCAACACCTTCGGCGCCTTCTTCACCGGGCTCGTGCTCGTGGTCGTCTTCGTCACCAAGTTCACGCACGGCGCCTGGGTGGCGCTGCTCGGCATGGTGATCTTCTACGTCACGATGAGTGCGATCCGCCGCCACTACGACCGGGTGGCCGAGGAGATCGCCGCCCCCGAGGGCCCCTCGGACGACACCGCCCGGCCGTCCCGGGTGCACTCCATCGTCCTGGTCTCCAAGCTGCACCGGCCGACGCTGCGCGCCCTCGCGTACGCCAAGCTGATGCGCTCGGACCGTCTGGAGGCGCTCAGCATCAATGTCGACCCGGACGAGACCCAGGCTCTGCGCGAGGACTGGGACCGGCGGAACATCACCGTCCCGCTGAAGGTCCTCGACTCCCCGTACCGGGAGATCACCCGCCCCGTCGTCGAGTACGTGAAGAGCCTGCGGCGCGAGTCGCCGCGGGACGCGGTCAGCGTGATCATTCCGGAGTACGTGGTCGGCCACTGGTACGAGCAGCTGCTGCACAACCAGAGCGCCCTGCGCCTCAAGGGGCGGCTGCTCTTCACGCCGGGCGTGATGGTGACGTCGGTGCCGTACCAGCTGCGGTCCTCCGAGATCGCGAAGAAGCGCGCGGGCAAGCGCGCCGAGTGGAGCGCCCCGGGTTCGGTGCGGCGGGGCCTGGTCGAGGGCGGTCACGGCAGGAAGCAGAAGGCGGGGGCGGCGGGCGACAGCAAGAGCTGAGGCGCCGGGCCGGGCCGGGACACGGGTCCGGCGCGCGGGGTGTCCGTCCCCGCGGGCGGCGGGCGGCGGGCGGCGGGCGGTTCGGGCGCACGTAGACTGGTGGGCTGTTGTCCGGCCCGTCACCCTTGATCGCTTGGAGCCATCCCGCCATGCAGGCAGAACCGAAGAACTCGCTGGTCGGGGTGGAGTACGAGGTCGAGGTCGGCCCCGTCGCCCACGGCGGCCACTGCATCGCCCGTACGTCCGAGGGCCGCGTCCTCTTCGTACGTCACACGCTGCCCGGTGAGCGGGTCGTCGCGCGCGTGACGGAGGGCGAGGAGGACTCCCGGTTCCTGCGCGCCGACGCGGTGGAGATTCTGGAGCCCGCCAAGGACCGGATCGAGGCGCCCTGCCCGTTCGCCGGGCCGGGGCGCTGCGGCGGCTGCGACTGGCAGCACGTCAAGCCGGGCGCCCAGCGCCGCCTCAAGGGCGAGGTGCTCGCCGAGCAGTTGCAGCGGCTCGCGGGGCTGACCCCCGAGGAGGCCGGCTGGGACGGCACGGTCATGCCGGCCGAGGGCGACAAGCTGCCCGCGGGCGAGGTGCCCGCCTGGCGCACCCGCGTGCAGTACGCGGTCGACCCGGAGACGGGGCAGGCCGGTCTGCGCCGCCACCGCTCGCACGAGGTGGAACCGATCGACCACTGCCTGATCGCGGCCCCCGGGGTCTCCGAACTCGGCATCGAGCGGCGCGAGTGGCCCGGCATGGCGTCCATCGAGGCGATCGCGGCGACGGGCTCCCAGGACCGCCAGGTCATCCTCACGCCTCGCCCCGGCGAGCGCCTGCCGATCGTCGAACTCGACCGCCCGGTCTCGGTGTTGCGGGTGGAGGAGAAGGACGGCGGCGTGCACCGGGTCCACGGCCGCCCCTTCGTCCGCGAGCGCGCCGACGGCCGTACGTACCGCGTCGGCAACGGCGGCTTCTGGCAGGTCCACCCGAAGGCCGCGGACACCCTGGTCACGGCGGTCATGCAGGGCCTGCTGCCGCGCAAGGGTGACATGGCGCTCGACCTGTACTGCGGCGTCGGCCTGTTCGCGGGCGCCCTCGCGGACCGGATCGGCGAGCAGGGCGCGGTCCTCGGCATCGAGTCCGGCAAGCGCGCGGTCGAGGACGCCCGGCACAACCTGCGGGACTTCGACCGGGTCCGCATCGAACAGGGCAAGGTCGAGTCCGTCCTGCCCCGCACCGGCATCACCGACGTCGACCTGATCGTCCTCGACCCGCCCCGCGCGGGCGCGGGCCGCCAGACGGTGCAGCACCTGACGGAACTGGGCGCCCGCCGCATCGCCTACGTGGCCTGCGATCCGGCAGCCCTCGCACGGGACTTGGGCTACTTCCGGGACGGGGGGTACCGGGTGCGGACGCTGCGGGCGTTCGATCTTTTCCCGATGACGCATCATTTGGAGTGCGTGGCGATTCTGGAGCCGGCCGAGAAGGGGCGCTGACCTGCGGTTCCCGCGGATGCCGGGGCTGTTCCCTGACGTCCCCTGATGTTCCCCCTGTTGTTCCCCCGAGTGGCGCGACGTGGGTCTCGGCTGGCGAGGGGCCCGGTCCTGCAACACGATGAAGGGACACGGGCTAGGAGGTCGACCGGTGTCCGCTTCGCATGTTCCCCATGTTCCCTCCCACGTGGCCGAGGCCGCCGTTCTCTTTGAGCGGGGTCCCGGCCCGGTTGATGTCACGTTGTCGGTCAACGGCGTCGAGCACGTCTGCGCCATCGAGCCACGGGTGAGTCTGCTCGACGCACTGCGTGAGCGCCTGCATCTGACGGGCGCGAAGAAGGGCTGTGATCAGGGCACCTGTGGTGCCTGCACGGTGTGGGTGGACGACCGCCGGGTCCTGGCGTGTCTCACCCTCGCCATCTCCTGCGAGGGACGCGAGATCACCACCATCGAGGGCCTCGCCGAGGGCGACGAACTCGACGCGATGCAGGCCGCGTTCGTCGAGCAGGACGCCTTCCAGTGCGGCTACTGCACACCCGGCCAGATCATGTCGGCCGCGGCGCTCCTGAAGGAAGGCCACGCTCGTGATGATGCCGAGATCCGCGAAGGGATGAGCGGCAACATCTGCCGGTGTGCCGCCTACCCGAACATCCGCGCCGCGATCTGTGCCGTGCGTGACCAGTCCTAGGGAAACAGGGAGAACCCTCCATGCGGCCTATCAGCTACTCCCGCGCCAGCGCCGTCGCCGAGGCCGTGGCGACGGTTGCCTCCGACCCCACCAGCGATTTCCTGGCCGGTGGGACGACCGAGGTGGACCTGCTGCGCCAGAACGTCCTGCTGCCGCGGCGGCTCGTGGACATCAATGACCTGCCCCTCACCGAGATCGAGGACCGGCCGGACGGCGGCCTGTATATCGGCGCCCTCGCGCGCATGAGCGATGTGGCCGAGGCTCCCGGCGTACGCGAGCGGTTCCCGATGATCGCCGAAGCCCTGGAACGGGGGGCCTCGGCGCAGTTGCGGCACATGGCCAGCATGGGCGGCAACATGATGCAGCGGGTGCGCTGCGGGTACTTCCGTGACGGCGCGTCGGCGTGCAACAAGCGGGAGCCGGGCAGCGGTTGCAGCGCCCTCGACGGATTCAACCGCGGCCACGCCGTGCTCGGCGTCAGCGACGACTGCATCGCCACCCACCCCTCGGACGTGGCCGTGGCCCTGACGGCGCAGGATGCCCGCATCCACACCGAGGGGCTGCAGGGCCGACGCGTGTACACGATCGACGACTTCTTCCTGCTGCCCGGGCATACGCCCCACCTGGAGCACCCCATCGAGCACGGGGAACTGGTGGTCGGCATCGAGATCCCCGGCACGCCCCTGGCCCGCAACTCCCTCTATCTGAAGGTCCGGGACCGAGAGTCGTACGAGTTCGCGCTCGCCTCCGTGGCGGCGGCGGTGACCGTGGCCGACGGCATCATCAGCGACGTACGGCTCGCGCTCGGCGGCGTGGCCACCAAACCGTGGCGGGCCCGGCGCGCCGAGGAGGTGCTGCGCGGGGCACCGGCCGACTCCGGCACCTTCGCGCGGGCCGCCCGTGAGGAACTCGCCGACGCCCGTACCGCACCGCTCAACGCGTTCAAGGTCGAGCTGGCCCAGCGGACCATCGTCCGCGCCCTGCAGACCCTCACCAGCCAGGACTTCACCAGTACGCAGACCAGTACGGAGAGCCGATGAGCACCGCAGTCGCGATCGGAGCCCCCGCCGACCGGGTCGACGGCCGCCACAAGGTCACCGGCGGCGCACGCTATACGGCCGACGTACCGATGGAGGGCATGGCGTACGCCCTCGTGGTCGGCGCACACGTGCCCAGCGGGCGCATCACGCGGATCGACACCAGCGAGGCGCTACAGGCCCACGGGGTGCGCGCGGTCCTCACCCACGAGAACCTGCCGCGCATCGCCGCCCAGCCGCCGCTGCTCCCGTCGCTCGCCGGGATGCCCGCCCCGGGGCAGACGTTCTTCCCGTTGCAGGACGAGGTCGTGCACTATGCGGGCCAGCCCGTGGCCATCGTGGTCGCCGACACGTTGGAGCGTGCGCAGCACGGCGTCGCGCTCGTCCGCGTCGACTACGAGGAGTCGGCCCCGGTCACGACGCTTGACCAGGGGCGCGACCAGGCGTACGAGCCGGAGGCGATCTTCGCGGGCTTCGTCCCCGGGCGGAACGAGCGCGGCGACATCGAGGCCGGTCTCGCGCAGGCCGCGGTGCGCACCGACGCGACGTACACCTTCGCCGCCAACAACCACAATCCGATCGAGCCCTCCGCCACCACCGCGATGTGGGACGGCGACCAGCTCACCCTCTACGACGCCACCCAGGGCGTGGCCGCCACGCAGCTCACCGTCGCCGCCCTTCTCGGCCTGACCCCCTCGAAGGTCCGGGTGATCTCCCACTTCGTGGGCGGCAGCTTCGGCTGCAAGGCGATGATCTGGGCGCACCCCGCGATGGCCGCCCTCGCCGCGCGCGAGGTGGGGTGCCCGGTCCGGCTGACGCTCACCCGCGAGCAGATGTTCACTTCCGTCGGCCACCGGGAGGAGCAGGAGCAGCAGGTCACCCTCGGCGCCACCAGTGAGGGCCGCCTGACCGCGCTGCGGCACCACAAGCTCTCGCCCACCTCGCACTTCGACGACTGGGCCGAGCCGTCGCTCGGTGCGGCCTCCCAGATGTACGCCTGTCCCAACTACGAAGGCGTATACCGGCTGTTCCGCGCCAACACCATGACGCCCACGTTCATGCGGGCCCCCGGCGAGGCATCCGGCATGTTCGCCCTCGAATGCAGCATGGACGAACTCGCCCACGAGCTCGGCATGGACCCCATCGAGCTCCGGCTGCGCAACTACACCGACACCGACCCCAATACGGGCCATCCCTGGTCCAGCAGCGGCCTGAAGGAGTGCTACGAGCGCGGCGCCGAACGCTTCGGCTGGCACCGCCGCAGCCCCGAACTCGGTGCGCAGCGCGACGGCAACTGGCTCATCGGCTACGGCATGGCGAACGCGGGCTACCCCGTCTACGGGCCGAACAACCCCCAGCGCGCCCGGGCCCGCCTGTACGCGGACGGGACCGCCGTCGTCCAGGCCGCCACGCCCGACTTCGGCACGGGTGTCGCGACCGTGATGACGCAGGTCGCCGCCGACGCCCTCGGTGTCCCCATGGAGCGGTGCCGTTTCGAGGGCGGCGACACCACGCTGCCCTCCATCGCCGCGGCGGTCGGCTCGTCGGGGGCGGGCATGATCAGCGCCGCGGTCCACACCGCCGCCGTCAACCTGCGCGACCAACTGATCGCCCTGGCCGTCTCCGACGCCGAGTCACCCCTGCACGGCGCCGACCCCGCCGCCGTGACGGTGCGGGACGGCCGCATGATGCTGCGCGAGCGGCCGGAAACCGGCGAGCCGTACAGCGACCTGCTCCACCGCAACTTCCTGCCCGACACCGAGGCCATGGGGGCCTGGACCCCCGACCCTCAGACCGCCAACTACGGGATGATGACCTTCGGCGCCCAGTTCGCCGAGGTCGCCGTCGACCCCGAGCTCGGCCTCGCCCGGGTCCGCCGGATGGTCGGCGCCTTCGCCCCCGGCCGGGTACTCAACGCCAAGACCTCCCGGAGCCAGCTCATGGGCGGCATGCTCTGGGGCCTCGGCCAGGCTCTGTTGGAAGCGAACTACATGGATCCGCGGCGCGGGAGCTGGGTGGCCTCCAGCCTGGGCGACTACCTGGTCCCGGTGAACGCCGACGCCCCCGAGGTCGACGTCGAGATCATCGAGGTGGAGGACAAGGTGGTCAATCCACTTGGCGTCAAGGGAGTTGGGGAGGTCGGCCAGGTGGGCGCGGCCGCGGCGATCGCGAACGCGATCCATCACGCCACGGGGCGCCGGATCCGCAAACTGCCCATCACCATCGAGGACTTGCTCTGACGCCCGGCTGACTCTTCGACAGCGCGGCGACCAGTTCGTCGAGTCCGTTGAACCGCCCGTCGAAGACGTCCGAGTTCGTCGGCGGATCCCCGACCGGCCGCTGGACGTAGGCGGTCCGCATGCCGCTCGCCCGGGCTCCGCGAAGGTCCCAGGCGTGGGCGGCCACCATGAGGACGCGTTCTGCTGGGCATCCGGCGGTGTCGAGGGCGAGTCGGTAGACCTCCGGCGCGGGCTTGTACGCGCGAACGGCTTCCGCGGACAAGGCTGTGTGCCAGCGCAGCCCGGCGTATGCGTTGAGTCGCAGCAGAGTGGTACGGCCGGCGTGGGAGAGCCCGAGTACGGGGAGATGCTCGGCGAGCCGCTCGAGACCGGTGACCGAGTCGCCCCAGGGCGGCAGGCGCCGACTGGCCGTGGCCAGGCGGGCGATGGCCGCGGGATCGGTGATTCCGGCCTGGTCGGCCACCATCTGAGCGGCCTCCGCGTCGATGGTCTCGGTGTTGACGTACGCACGATGGCCTTGCCGAATGCGTTCCTCCTCGCGCTCGCGATGCCGCTGCCAGGTGGTGAGCAACACGTCGACGGACGACGCGTCGTCGAGCGACGCGGGCAACGCGGTGCGGATTTCCGCTCGCAGGCCACCGGGTTCGTCGACCAGGGTGCCGAGGACGTCGAAGACGACGACATCGATATCGCGGATCTCGCCCATGCGCTCTCCTGTTCCTGGTGTCATGTCGTCACCGGTTCAACAGGTGACGACCTCGTCACCGGACTCGTCACCGGTCAAGATGGTGACGTGGATTTCGCGTTCGTGAGCGGCAACCCCGCCCTGGATCTGGCCGCCACCGTGGGGTCGCGTCGCGGCGAGCCCGGCCCCGTCGACGGACTGGCCGCGCCCGCGGACCTCGAGCGGTGGGTGGCCGCGTGTGACGAGCTCCCCGACGGTGTGAGCGTCGACCCCGCAACGTTCGCGTCCGCGCTGTCACTTCGAGAAGCGATCTACCAACTGGCCCTCGACCGCGTGCTCGACCGCCCCTTCGATCCGGGCAGCCTCGAGATCGTCAACGACGCGGCCGCCGGGCCCGTGCCCACGATCCGGCTCAGCGACGCGGGGCTGCGCAGATCGGGAGACCTCCGCGCGGTCCTCTCCCACCTGGCCAGAAGCGGCATCGCCGTGCTCGCCGATCCGCACGCCTGCCTCAAGGAGTGCGGTCGTACGGGCTGCACTCGCATCTATGTCGACCGCTCGCGCGGCGCCCGGCGCACCTGGTGCGGGATGGACGCGTGCGGCAACCGGGTCAAGGCCGCGGCTTATCGGGCTCGCAGACGCGCTTCTGCCGCAGCCGAGGGGCGCGGGCGTCGCGAAGTCCGGTGAGGGCAGACCGCGCGCGTACTGACGGACCGTGCGCGTACGCGGGCCCTTACTTCGACGCTTATTCCAGGCTGATGAGGACGCTCATTTCAGGCCCATGAGTTCGAGGACCTTGTTGATGGCCTCCACGACCGGTACGCCGACCGCGCCCACGGTCGCGGCGATGCCCGCGACGGCGAGCAGGGCGCGGTGCCGTTCCTGTGGTGGGACGTCCGCCTCGGCGCGCAGCACGGGCAGTGAGTCATCGAGGGTGCTGGCGCTGGCGCTGGCCTGTGGCACCTGGGCGCGCAACTCCTCGACCAGGGTGAGGAGTTCGCGCAGGGCTTCCTGGACGGCCTGGGCCAGTTCCGGGGCCGGGGTGACGCGTTTGTCGATGCCGACGTTGCCCGAGCCGCCGTGCATGGCGACGTGGTCGCCGCTGCCGAAGTAGTAGTGCTGGTCTCCGCCGCTCATCAGCTCGCCATCCCCACGTTGCCGGTGCCGCCGTACATGTTGACGTTGTCTCCGAAGTAGTAGTGCTTGGGGCTGATGGTGATGGTGTCCACCCGCACCTCGAACTCCGCCTCCCGGTTCTCGATCGCGTCGGCGATCTGGCGGGCGAGCCGCCGCAGTTGGCCAGGGTCGCGGCTGGTCACCACGGCGGTGGACGGGCCGGACGTCTCCACCGCAAGGACGAAGTGCGAGGGCGCGCCGAGCACCTTCAGCATCTCCACCAGGGAGTACATCAGCGCCGCGCCCGCGATGATCAGGACCAGTGCGGTGAGCCCGGCGGAACCGCCGCCGCCACCCCCGAAGCCACTCGATACGTCGATCGCGGCGGCGAGCAGCCCGAGCAGGGTCGAGACCACCCCGATGATCAGCAGCCGGATCACGAAACGTACGACGGCGTCCTTGCGCCGGGGATGGATCGTGAGGGTGTACACGCGGGCGATGTTCTGCAGCGGGTAGTACGCGTCACCGACCCAAAGGAGCCGTTTGCTGACCCGCAGGTCGACCCCGATGATCGGCGTTGCTGAGGCCGGCGGGGGTACGTCGGGGTGCGGATCCGGGTGCGGATCGGCGGTGGGCGGGGCGACCGGAGGCGGCGGAGCGGCGGGCGGAGGCGGGCCCTGCGGTGCGGGTACGGCGCTCGTCTGCTCGTTCCCTGATGGTCCTGCCGGGTCGGCTGACGTCATACGGTCCCCCTCGGTTGCTCTTCAAAAGTCTTATCACAGAGGGGAGTTGAGACTCCGTGGGAGATCTGTGCGGGATCCGTGGGCAGAACGGTTCCGGTCCCGTTCCGGTGGCCGGGCCGACGGCGCGGACGGTGATCCGTACGGCGGTCCCTGGTGCCCCCGTGTCGCAGTTGGGCCGAACGGGTGAGTTGGCGTAAGAATTGACCGATGCAGACAACCAGTGCGAGCCGAGGAACAGGCGCGGCGCACGGCGCTCCGGCCGGGGGCGGCGGGCACCGTGCGGGCGGGGGAGTGCCTTGAACAGCCACGACGTCACCGATGAGCAATGGGAGGGCCTGGCCCAGGTCGTCCCGCTGCGCGGCCGCAACGAGTGGCCCTCCTGGCCGGGCCACCGCGCCATGCCGGAGGCGGAGACCGAGACGCGGCGGCGCTTCGTGGTGCTGCGCGTGAACGTGTTCTCGGACGCCCGCGAGGTCGCGGAGACCCTCATGGCACGGATTCCGGTTCTGCTCGATCTGACCGGCGCCGAGACCGAAGTCGCCAAGCGCGTCCTCGACTTCAGCAGCGGCGTCGTCCTCGGCCTCGGCTGCGGAATGCACCGGGTCGACCGCAACGTATTCCTGCTCGCACCTTCCGGAACCGAGGTGCAGGGGTTCGTCCCGGACGCTGTCGCCGAAGCCTGAGCCGCGGGCGAGCTGCGGTCGAGCCGCGGGCGAGCTGCCGGGGTGTGCAGGGAGTGTGCGGGGGTGTACCGCCGAGCGTGACCCATGGCCCGTACCCGCCCCGGTCTCGGGGCACCGTCCCCCGATCGTAGGAAAATCACGGCGGCAAAACGGTTCGCCCTTCCCGGGGCTGCATACCGTCCGGCCATGAGTGTGCTCTCCCAGGGGGTCCAGGGGGCGGCCGACGGGCCGGAACCGGCCCGTCCCGCGGCCCGTCCCACGGTCGCCGAACTGCGGCTCTCCGCCTTCAAGTCCCTCCGGGGAGCGGCCTTTCCGCTCGGCCCGGTCACGCTCCTGTCAGGGGCGAGCGGCAGTGGAAAGACCACGGTCCTCCAGGCGTACGAGGCGCTCGCCCGGCTCGGTTCGGGGAGCACCCTCGAGGAGGTGTTCCCGGACCCGGCGTCCTGTGTCCCCGAGTCGGCCCGGCCCGACCGGCAGCGGCGCCGAGGCTTCCGCATCGGCTGCACCGTCGACGGACCCGCGGGCCCGGTCCGCCTCGACCTCGCCGTACAGGCCGAACCCGAACTCCGCATCGTGGGCGAACGCCTGACGGCCGACGGGACCGTCCTGCTCGAATCCGCGCTCCGCGACCCCGCACGCCGTACGGTCCAGGCCGCCTGGCACACCGCGGGCACCGCCCCCGTGACCCGCGCCCCGCTGCCCGACGACCGGCTCGGCACCGCGCTCGTGCCGCTGCGCGTCGCGGGCAAGACCGACGGCCAGCGCCGCGTGATCGCCGCGGCGGAACAGGTCGTCGTGGCGCTGCGCTCGGCCTTCGGCTGTGACCCCCGCCCGGCCGGGATGCGGGCACCCGCACGGATCGGCGACGGCCGCCTGCGGCGCGGCTGCGACAACCTCGCCGAGGTGCTCCGCCGCACCCATACGGAGTGCGGCATCCGGCACGCGGCCCTGGTGTCGGCGGTACGGGAGGGCTGTGCGGGGCCGGTCGCGGACCTACTGCCGCAGGTGCTCGAGGACGGCCGGGTGCGGGCCGTTATTGATCGGGGTGGTGCGGGCGGCGCGGGCGGTGCGGGTGGTGCGGGCGGTGTAGGTGGCACGGGTGGTACGCGCGGCGCGCGCAATGGGGCGGTCGGGGCCCGGACCGGAGCCGGGGCTGGCGCCGGGGCCGATGCCGGGAACGCGTCCACCGGAACGCCCGTGGAGCGGCTCGGGGACGGCGAGTTGAGGTATCTCGCCCTGGCTCTCGTGCTGCTCACCGGGCCCGGAGTGCTCGCCGTCGACCCGGTGGCCGAGGTGCCCGATGCCTACCAGACGCTCACGGTGCTCGCCGACGGGTTCGTACGATCCCTGGACCCCGCGCAGGCACGTCAACTCGCGGCGCTCGCCGTCCGGATGGCCGCCAGGGGACATCTGCGCCTGGTCGGAACGGTGAGCGACGCCTCCTGGGCGCGCGGGCTCACCGGGCTAGACGTGGTGGACCTCGACCGCGTCGGTGCTGCCGCGCGGGAGGCGGACGTCTGACGACAGGGCTCAGCGGTCTTGATAGACCTGGCGTGTGACGGAACTGGACATCAAGGAATTGCAGCGCAGGCTGGCCGAGTTCGCGGCGGCCCGCGACTGGCAGCCGTACCACACGCCGAAGAACCTGGCCTCGGCGCTCAGCGTAGAAGCGGCCGAACTCGTCGAGATCTTCCAGTGGCTGACGCCCGAGCAGTCGGCCGCGGTGATGGACGACCCGAAGACCGCGCACCGGGTGACGGACGAAGTGGCCGACGTCCTCGCCTATCTGCTGCAGCTCTGCGAGGTGCTCGGCATCGACGCGCTCGCCGCTCTGGCCGCCAAGATCGAGCGCAACGAGCAGCGCTTTCCGGTGGGTTCGACCGATCCCTTGATCCCTCGTCGTCACTCTACGGAGTGATCGAGTTTTCCACAGTTCTATTTCTGTCCACAGATTTCCGAATTCCCCTGGCCTTTCCGTCGCGCATCCCTCACGCTGGGTAGTGGCAGGTCAAGGTCTACGCCGGGTGACAGTACGGAAACGGAAGATCGACGGACGACCGGTGGACGGGGGCGAACTCATGGACGCGGTACGGCTCATCAGGACAAGCAGAGGCGCATTGGCGCGGAGTCATGACGTACGGGAGATCATGGCCGAGGGGTGGCAGGCACAGGCCTTGGCCCAGGCGGTCGGCAGCCGACTCGCGGTCTGCGGCCCGCCGGAGCTGCGGGGTGAGGCGCTGAGGCTGAGCGAGGTCAGCGGCCGGGGCTGCGGCGCGCTCGACGGCCCGCTGCGGAGCGCCGGGGAGGTGCGCGCGGCACGCATGACGGACATCGGCGACGCGCGGGCCGCCCTGCTCGAACTCGGCGGGCTGCTCGGGGAGGTCGGCATCGCACTGGTCGGCGTCGCGTGCTCGGCCGACGCGGAGGCGGACTACTGGAGTTGCATCGAGGCCATCGACGCCGCCGACGAGTCCCGGGACCGGGTCCTCGACATGCTGCGCCGCCTGGCCCTACGGGACCAGGGCCTCTCGCCACCGGACCGGACGGCGGAGCAGTCGTAACGGATAAGGCGGCGCCCCGCAGCGCGGGACCTTCCGTCAGTGGTCTTTCTCGGTGGGCGAAGAGTGGGGGCCGCCGGACTGCAAGTCGGCGTCGAGCTGGGAGAGGTCGGCGTTCAGCGCGGCCATCAGCTCTTCCATCTGCTGCAACAGGCCCTTGGGTTGTCCGCCCTGATCGGGTACGGACGGTGCTCCCTGGTCCGGCGCGGCTTCCTGGGACATGAAGGACTCCTAGGCCCTGGCCCGCCCGGCGCGGGGAGGGCAGTGGTGCAAAGGGGCGCGTCGGCAGTGACCGCCGGCGCGGGTGCCGGGCGGTCCGGCTCCGTCCGGGCCAACGATCTCCCTGGGCGGCCGTCACTGGCCCAGGAGGCAACGGCCCTGAGGTGTTGACGCAATTCACCCGACCGAGACGGTGGGGGAAGGGGGAAAGCGGTGCGGTTGACGCACGTTCGGGCAGGCAGGATGGAGCCATGGATCTTCGCATCTTCACAGAGCCCCAGCAGGGGGCCACCTATGACACATTGCTCAGCGTTGCCAAGGCTACGGAAGACCTGGGTTTCGACGCCTTCTTCCGCTCCGACCACTACCTGAGGATGGGCTCGAGCGACGGGCTGCCCGGGCCCACCGACGCCTGGGTCACGCTGGCAGGGCTCGCCCGGGAGACGCGGCGCATCCGGCTCGGGACGCTGATGACGGCCGGGACCTTCCGGTTCCCCGGTGTCCTCGCCATCCAGGTGGCCCAGGTCGACCAGATGTCCAGCGGGCGGGTCGAACTCGGCCTGGGCGCGGGGTGGTTCCAGGCGGAGCACACGGCGTACGGCATTCCGTTCCCGAAGGAGAAGTTCGCGCGGCTCGAGGAACAGCTCGCGATCGTCACCGGGATGTGGGCCACGGAGGTCGGCAAGACCTTCGACTTCCAGGGCACGTACTACCAGCTCACGGACTCGCCCGCGCTGCCCAAGCCCGCCCAGGACAAGGTGCCGGTGCTGATCGGCGGGCACGGCGCACAGCGCACGCCCCGGCTCGCGGCGCAGTACGCCGACGAGTTCAACATCCCGTTCGCCTCGATCGAGGACAGCACACGGCAGTTCGGACGGGTAAGGGCGGCCGCCGAGGCGGCCGGGCGCAAGGGCGATGACCTCGTCTACTCCAACGCCCTGGTCGCCTGCGTCGGCAAGGACGACGCGGAGGTGGCGCGGCGCGCGGCGGTCATCGGGCGCGAGGTGCAGGAGCTCAAGGCCAACGGGCTTGCCGGGTCGCCCGCTGAGGTGGTCGACAAGCTCGGACGGTACGCGGAGATCGGCTCGCAGCGGGTCTATCTGCAGATCCTCGACCTGCATGACCTCGACCACCTGGAGCTGATCTCGTCCCAGGTGCAGGCCCAGCTGTCCTGAGCCGAATCGGGCCGGGCCGGGCCGAGTTGGGGGAGAACGATTCGCTAAGGTGACGCGCCGGAGGACGGGCCCGAGGGGGCGACGAGGCCAAGGGGGGCTGGTGACACAGGTACGTAAGAGCGGTGCCGGTCAGTGGGTGCACGCCGTGATCAGCGTGGTGGCGGGGGCGGCCGCGCTACTGACGCTCGGGGTCAACTGGTTCGACGCCACTACGGCAGGAGCGGTGGCGGGCGCCGTGGCGCTCGTGGGGCTGGTACGCGAGGCACAACACGGCGACGTGTCCCGACGCCGCAACCTGCACCTCGTCGGCTTGATCCTGGGCGTGGGCTCCGCGGCGCTCGCCCAGATACTGCCGGGGTTGCTGGGGTTCCTTCTGCTGTAGCGGGCCCTGGACCTGTGGCGACCTGTGGCGCTCGGCCCGGCTGGTGTATCGGGTGGGAGCGTGGCTGAGCTGACGGGGGATTCCCGGAGGGGCGACCTGCGGCGCGCCGGAAAACCGGTACGCCGGTCGGGGCCGAACGGGGAGAATCGGCCGTATGTTCCTGACGATCAGTACCACGGGTACGGCCGAGCGGCCTGCCACCGACCTCGGGTTTCTGCTGCACAAGCATCCCGACAACGCGCAGGTGTTCAGCACCGCGCACGGCGACGCGCACGTTCTCTACCCCGAGGCGAGCGCGGAGCGGTGCACGGCGGCGCTGCTGCTCGAGGTGGACCCCGTGGCGCTGGTGCGGCGGAACAAGGGGGGTGGGAGGGGGCGGGGCGGGGCCCCCGATGCGGCGCTTGCGCAGTACGTCAACGACCGCCCATACGCAGCGTCCTCGCTCCTCGCCGTAGCCCTGAGCACCGTATTCAAGAGTGCGCTGCGTGGCGTGTGTGCGGCTCGGCCCGAGTTGGTCGGGCAGGCGTTGCCGCTGCGCATCGAGGTGCCCGCTCTGCCTGCTCGGGGCGGTGCCGACTTGGTGCAGCGGCTCTTCGGGCCGCTGGGCTGGGCCGAGGTGCGCGCGGAACCCGTCCCGCTCGACGAGCAGTTTCCCGAGTGGGGTGAGTCCAGGTACGTACGCCTGGTGCTTGAGGGCGAGTTGACGCTGGCGGATGCGCTGCGTCAGTTGTACGTGCTGCTGCCGGTGCTCGATGACGCCAAGCACTACTGGGTCGCGCCGGACGAGGTGGACAAGTTGCTGCGGGCGGGGGAGGGCTGGCTGGCCGGTCATCCGGAGCGGGATCTGATCACCCGCCGGTATCTGGCGCGGCGGCGGTCGTTGACGCGGCAGGCGCAGGAGCGGCTTGAAATGGTGCGGCTTGCCGATGCCGAGGGGCTTCAGGTCGAAGATCTCGACAACGCCGTGGACGAGGATGCCGACACCGAGGAGAAGCCGGTGCCGCTCGCCGTGCAGCGGCGCGAGGCGATCCTCGCGGCGCTGCGGGCGACGGGTGCGAGCCGGGTGCTCGATCTCGGCTGCGGCCAGGGGCAGTTGGTGCACGATCTGCTCAAGGACGTGCGGTTCACCGAGATCGTCGGGGTCGATGTGTCGATGCGGGCGCTCACCGTGGCCGCGCGTCGGCTGCGGCTCGAGCGGATGGGGGAGCGGCAGGCCGGGCGCGTCCGGCTCGTGCAGGGCTCGCTCGCGTACACCGACAAGCGCCTCAAGGGATACGACGCCGCCGTGCTCAGCGAGGTCATCGAGCACCTCGATCTGCCGCGGCTGCCCGCCCTGGAGTACGCGGTGTTCGGCTCCGCGCGGCCCGCGACCGTCCTCGTGACGACGCCGAACGTCGAGTACAACGTGCGCTGGGAGTCGCTGCCCGCCGGGCAGGTGCGCCACGGCGACCACCGCTTCGAGTGGACCCGCGCGGAGTTCCGCACCTGGGCCACGGCCGTGGCCGAACGGCACGGATACGGCGTGGAGTTCACCCCCGTGGGGCCGGACGACCCCGAAGTGGGGCCGCCTACCCAGATGGCCGTCTTCACGATCGGTACCGCTGCCGACGGCACCTCTGCCACCACAGCCACCACCGCTGCCACCACCAAAGCCACCACCAAGACCTCGAAGGGAGCCAGGGCCGCATGACCAGCACCACCGACAACGCCGACAACGCCGACAACGCCGACAACGCCGACGGCGCCGCCGCCGGGCCGCGGGTTCTGTCCGTCACCGACCTGTCCCTCGTGGTCCTGGTCGGTGCCACCGGATCCGGTAAGTCCTCCTTCGCGCGCAAGCACTTCATGCCGACCGAGGTGCTCTCCAGTGACTTCTGCCGCGGCCTGGTCGCCGACGACGAGAACGACCAGGGCGCGAGCCGCGACGCCTTCGACGTGCTGCACTACATCGCGGGCAAGCGGCTCGCGGCCGGCCGACTCACCGTCGTGGACGCCACGAACGTGCAGGCGGAGAGCCGTAAGCAGCTGATCAGGATCGCGCGGGAGCACGACGTGCTGCCGATCGCGATCGTCCTCGATGTGCCCGAGTCCGTGTGCGCCGAACGCAACGCCGCGCGCCCGGACCGGGCGGACGTGCCGCGCCGCGTCATCCAGCGGCACCAGCGCGAACTGCGGCGCTCGCTGCGCCAGTTGGAGCGCGAGGGGTTCCGCAAGGTGCACATCCTGCGCGGCGTCGAGGAGATCGACCGGGTCGAGATCCGCCTGGACAAGCGGTACAACGACCTCGCTCACCTCACCGGCCCCTTCGACATCATCGGCGACATCCACGGCTGCCGCGCCGAGCTGGACGCCCTGCTCGACCGGCTCGGTTACGTCGACGGCGTGCACCCCGAGGGGCGTACCGCGGTCTTCGTCGGCGACCTCGTCGACCGCGGTCCGGACAGCCCGGGCGTGCTGCGCCGCGTCATGCGGATGGTGCGATCGGGCGACGCGCTGTGCGTGCCCGGGAACCATGAGAACAAATTCGGCCGTTACCTCAAGGGTAAGAAGGTTCAGCACACCCACGGACTCGCCGAGACCCTCGCGCAGATGGAGGGGGAGAGCGAGGAATTCCGCGCGCAGGTACGGGAGTTCATCGACGGGCTCGTCAGTCACTACGTCCTCGACGAGGGCAGGCTGGTGGTCTGCCACGCCGGGCTGCCCGAGAAGTACCACGGCCGCACCTCCGGCCGGGTCCGCTCGCACGCCCTGTACGGCGACACCACCGGTGAGACCGACGAGTTCGGCCTGCCCGTGCGCTACCCGTGGGCCGAGGAGTACCGCGGGCGCGCCGCCGTCGTCTACGGCCACACTCCGGTACCGACGGCGACCTGGCTGAACAACACCATCTGCCTGGACACCGGTGTGGTCTTCGGCGGCAAGCTGACCGCGCTGCGTTGGCCGGAGCGCGAACTCGTCGACGTACCGGCCGAGAAGGTCTGGTACGAGCCGGTCAAGCCGCTGTCCATCGAGGCGCCCGGCGGGCACGAGGGGCGTCCGCTCGACCTCGCGGATGTGCACGGCCGCCGCACCGTGGAGACCCGGCACGCCGGGCGGATCACGGTGCGCGAGGAGAACGCCGCCGCGGCCCTGGAGGTGATGAGCCGCTTCGCGGTCGACCCGCGCCTCCTCCCGTATCTGCCGCCGACGATGGCGCCGACCGCCACCTCGAAGGTCGAGGGCTACTTGGAGCACCCGGCGGAGGCGTTCGCGCAGTACGCGGCCGACGGGATCGAGCGGGTGGTGTGCGAGGAGAAGCACATGGGCTCCCGGGCCGTGGTCCTGGTCTGCCGGGACGCGGACACGGGGCGGAAGCGCTTCGGCGTCGACGGCCCTACCGGCTCGCTGTGCACCCGCACCGGTCGCCCCTTCTTCGACGACGAGAAGATCACCGAGCAGATCCTCGACCGGGTCCGCGGCGCCGTCACCGCCGCCGGGCTCTGGGACGAGCTCGACACCGACTGGCTGCTGCTCGACGCCGAGCTGCTTCCCTGGTCGCTCAAGGCGTCCGGGCTGCTCCGGAGCCAGTACGCCGCCGTGGGCGCAGCCTCCGGCGCGGTGTTCCCGCGCGCTCTGACCGCCCTCGAAGCGGCCGCCGCCCGTGGGGTCGACGGCGCCGCCGAACTGCTCGCCCGGCACCGCGAACGGGCCGCGGACGCCGCCGCGTTCACCGAGGCGTACCGCCGCTACTGCTGGCCGACGGAGGGTCTCGACGGGGTGCGGCTCGCGCCGTTCCAGATCCTGGCCGTGCGCGGGCGCAGCCTCGCGGGGCTCGGGCACGACGAGCAGTTGGCGCTCATCGACCGGCTTGTCGCGCAGGACAGCCACGAGGAGCACGGGCTGTTGCAGGCCACGCGACGGTGTTACGTCGACACGGGCGATGAGGCGTCCGTGCGGGCGGGCGTCGAGTGGTGGCTGGAGCTGACCGGGCAGGGCGGCGAGGGCATGGTCGTCAAGCCCGTGCGGGCGCTTGCACGCGATGCGCAGGGGCGGCTTGTGCAGCCGGGCATCAAGTGCCGTGGGCGTGAGTACCTGCGGATCATTTACGGGCCCGAGTACACGCGGCCCGAGCAGCTGCGGCGGCTGCGCTCGCGGTCGCTCGGGCACAAGCGGTCGCTTGCGTTGCGGGAGTATGCGCTGGGGCTCGAGGCTCTGGACCGGCTGGCGGCGGGGGAGCCGTTGTGGCGGGTGCATGAGGCGGTGTTCGGGGTGCTCGCGTTGGAGTCGGAGCCGGTGGATCCTCGGTTGTGATGTGGGGCGCCGGGGGCCGGGGGGGCTGGGGGTCTTTTTCTTCCCCAGTCCCGCCCCTTCCCGTAGGCAGGGGCCCGCGGCGAAGCCGCTGATGGATGCAGCGCCCCCTGCACCCCCGTTCCTCGAACGCCGGAGGGGCTGGGGGTGCCGAACAGGCTGATAGTTGAGCCCCCGCGGAGCAGGATGGAGCCATGGGATTCCATGTCGACTCCGAGGCCGGGCGGCTGCGCCGCGTCATCCTGCACCGTCCGGATCTGGAGCTGAAGCGGCTCACCCCGAGCAACAAGAACTCGCTGCTCTTCGACGACGTGCTCTGGGTGCGGCGGGCCCGGCAGGAGCACGACGGGTTCGCGGACGTGCTGCGGGACCGCGGCGTGGAGGTGCACCTCTTCGGGGACCTGCTGAGCGAGGCCCTCGACGTGCCCGCGGCCAAGACCCTCGTCCTGGACCGGGTCTTCGACGAGAAGGAGTACGGTCCGCTCGCCACCGAGCCGCTGCGCGCCGCCTTCGAGACGCTGCCGTCCGCCGAGCTGGTCGAGGCCCTGATCGGCGGCATGACCAAGCGGGAGTTCCTCGAGCACTTCCCGGAGCCGACCTCCGTGCGCTTCCACGCCATGGAGCTGGACGACTTCCTGCTCGGCCCGCTGCCCAACCACATCTTCACCCGGGACACCTCCGCCTGGATCTACGACGGGGTGTCCATCAACGCGATGCGCTGGCCCGCCCGGCAGCGCGAAACCGTCCACTTCGAGGCGATCTACAAGCACCATCCGCTGTTCACGGGCCCCGAAGCCGCGCCGTTCCACCACTGGTCGGAGGGCCAGAGCGACTATCCCTCCACCATCGAGGGCGGGGACGTGCTCGTCCTCGGCAAGGGCGCGGTGCTCATCGGCATGAGCGAACGGACCACGCCGCAGGCCGTGGAGATGCTGGCGCACAAGCTGTTCGCGGCCGGGAGCGCCACCACGATCGTGGCCCTCGACATGCCCAAGCGCCGGGCCTTCATGCACCTCGACACCGTCATGACGATGATCGACGCGGATACGTTCACGCAGTACGCGGGCCTCGGCATGCTCCGCTCGTACACCATCGAACCCGGCGTCGACGCGCGCGAGCTCAAGGTCACCGACCATCCGCCCGAGCACATGCACCGCGCCATCGCGTCGGCCATCGGACTCAGCGGCATCCGGGTGCTCACGGCCACCCAGGACGTGCACGCGGCCGAGCGGGAGCAGTGGGACGACGGCTGCAATGTGCTCGCCGTGGAGCCGGGCGTGGTGGTGGCGTACGAGCGGAACTCGACCACCAATACGCATCTGCGCAAGCAGGGCATCGAGGTGATCGAGATCCGCGGCAGCGAGCTGGGGCGCGGGCGGGGCGGGCCGCGGTGCATGAGCTGCCCGGTGGAGCGTGCGGCTGTGTAAGAGGCTGTCCTGCCGCGCTCCCGCCCACTGCCCTCCGGACCCACTGTATAAACATGTTGGATGTCGTATAGACTTCCAGCGTCATTGTGTCGTCCGTCCTTCTGTCCGTACGTCCCCAGGAGCGCTCATGGCCCCCGTACTCACCGGCCGCCCCTTCCTCAAGGAGCTGGATTTCACCGCCGAGGAGTTCCGCGGTCTGATCGAGCTCGCGGCCGAGCTCAAGGCGGCGAAGAAGGCCGGGACGGAGGTCAAGCGGCTCCAGGGCCGGAATATCGCGCTGATCTTCGAGAAGACCTCGACCCGTACGCGCTGCGCCTTCGAGGTGGCCGCCGCGGACCAGGGCGCGTCGACGACGTATCTCGATCCCTCCGGCTCGCAGATCGGGCACAAGGAGTCCGTGAAGGACACGGCGCGCGTGCTCGGCCGGATGTTCGACGGGATCGAGTACCGCGGCGACAGCCAGGACGCCGTCGAGGAGCTGGCCGCCTACGCGGGCGTGCCCGTGTGGAACGGCCTGACCGACGACTGGCACCCCACCCAGATGCTCGCCGACGTGCTCACCATGACCGAGCACTGCGACAAGCCGCTCGAGCGGATCGCCTTCGCCTACCTCGGTGACGCCCGCTTCAACATGGGCAACTCCTACCTGGTCACCGGGGCGCTGCTCGGCATGGACGTACGGATCGTCGCGCCGAAGTCGTACTGGCCGAACGAGGAGATCGTGGCGCGGGCCCGGGAGCTCGCCGAGACGAGCGGGGCCCGGATCACGCTCACCGAGGACGTCGCCGAAGGGGTGCGCGGGGCCGACTTCCTGGCCACGGACGTGTGGGTGTCGATGGGCGAGCCCAAGTCCGTCTGGGACGAGCGGATCGCGGTGCTCTCGCCGTACGCGGTGACCATGGACGTGCTGCGGGCCACCGGTAACCCGGACGTGAAGTTCCTGCACTGCCTGCCCGCCTTCCACGACCTGGGTACGAAGGTGGGGCGGGAAATCTACGAGAGCCATGGGCTCAGTGCGCTCGAAGTGACCGATGAGGTTTTCGAGTCGGCGCACTCGGTGGTCTTCGACGAGGCGGAGAACCGGCTGCACACCATCAAGGCCGTGATGGTGGCGACGCTGGCCTAGCCCTGGCCTTAGGGGTGTCGCGCCGGAAGCCGGAACCACACCGCCTTCCCCGACTCCGTCGGGCGGTGGCCGCAGGACTGGCTCAGGGTGCGGATGAGCAGGAGGCCGCGGCCGTGCTCCTGCCAGGGGTCGGGCTCCTCCGTGGCGGCGCTCGGGTGGGCGAGGTCGCCGGGCGGGGCCGGGTCCGGGTCGTGGACCTCGACCTGGCAGCCGGTCGGGAGCAGCTCCACCACCAGCTCTATGGGGGTGTCGCCCGTGGTGTGCTCCACGGCGTTGGCGACCAGCTCCGCGGTGAGCAGTTCGGCGGTGTCGCAGTCGGCGGTCGCCTCGATCTCCTGCAGGGCGGTACGGACGAGCGCCCGCGCCACCGGTACGGCCGCCGGGGTGTGCGGGAGCGCGATGCGCCAGATGCCGGGCGTGCCGGCAGAGGGTTTGTGCAAGGCGGTTCCGTTCGGGCAAGCGGGAGGCGGAAAGCAGGCGGCGGCCAGAAGGCGGCAAGCTGTCCTGTTTTCAACCGTACGAATAGTAAGTCCGCCGTTGCAGGGGCGGCCGACAGGGTCGGATGGGACCTCTGTCGCACGGGTCCGGGACCTTTGGCCGGTGGGCGAGCGATAAGACTGCGCCTTATCGCGTACTCGTGACGGCGGTCACGGAGCGGTGATAACTTCGATGCATGAGTCCCTTCACCGGCTCCGCGTCCCCCACCCCGAAGTGGCGGCACATCCAGCTGACGACGGACGACTCCGGCGTCGCCACCGTCACCCTGGCCCGCCCCGACAAGCTCAACGCGCTCACCTTCGGCGCCTATGCCGACCTGCGCGATCTGCTCGCCGAGCTGTCCCGTGAGAAGTCCGTACGCGCGCTCGTCCTGGCCGGAGAGGGCCGCGGCTTCTGCTCCGGTGGCGACGTCGACGAGATCATCGGAGCCACGCTCGCCATGGACACCGCCCAGCTGCTCGACTTCAACCGGATGACCGGGCAGGTGGTCCGCGCCCTGCGCGAATGCCCGTTCCCGGTGATCGCCGCCGTGCGCGGGGTCGCCGCGGGCGCCGGTGCGGTGCTCGCGCTCGCCGCGGACTTCCGGATCGCGGACCCGAGCGCACGGTTCGCGTTCCTGTTCACCAAGGTCGGCCTGTCCGGCGGCGACATGGGGGCCGCGTATCTGCTGCCCCGTGTCGTCGGGCTCGGGCATGCCACACGGCTGCTCATGCTCGGTGAGGCGGTCCGAGCGCCGGAGGCCGAACGCATCGGCCTGATCAGCGAGTTGACCGACGAAGGCCGCGCCGACGAGCGGGCCCAGGAGCTCGCCCGGCGGCTCGCCGAAGGCCCCGCCCTCGCCCACGCCCAGACCAAGGCGCTGCTCACCTCCGAGCTCGACATGCCGCTCGCCGCCTCCGTCGAACTGGACGCGGCCACCCAGGCCCTCCTCATGAACGGCGCCGACTACGCCGAGTTCCACGCCGCGTTCACCGAGAAGCGGCCGCCGAAATGGCAGGGCCGATGACGGCCCCGGGCGGACGGCAACGGCCTCCCGCCGGACCGGAAAGGCCGCTGCGTGTAGCCGTCATCGGCGGCGGCCCCGGCGGGCTCTACGCCGCCGCGCTGCTCAAACGGCTCGGCCCGGACCGCGAGGTCACGGTCTGGGAGCGGAACGCGCCCGACGACACCTTCGGCTTCGGCGTCGTCCTCTCCGACGAGACCCTCGGCGGCATCGAGCACGCCGACCCGGCCGTCTACGCCGCGCTCCAGGCGGAATTCGTCCGCTGGGACGACATCGACATCGTGCACCGCGGCCACCGCCACACCTCCGGCGGCCACGGCTTCGCCGCCCTCGGCCGCCGTCGGCTGCTCCAGATCCTGCACGAGCGCTGCCACACCCTCGGCGTCGAGCTCCGCTTCCGCACCGAGGCGCCCCCGGCCAAGGACCTCGCGTCGACGTACGACCTGGTCGTGGCCGCCGACGGGGTGCACAGCCGCACCCGCGAGACGCACGCCGACGCCTTCCGGCCGAGCGTCGAGGAGCACCGCTGCCGCTACATCTGGCTCGCCGCCGACTTCGCCTTCGACGCCTTCCGGTTCGAGATCGCCGAGACCGAGCACGGCGTGATGCAGCTGCACGGCTACCCGTTTGCACCCGACGCCTCCACCGTCATCGTCGAGATGCACGAGGACGTATGGCACGCGGCCGGGTTCGACGAGCTCGACGAGCAGCAGTCCGTCGAGCAGTGCGCCAAGCTCTTCGCCGACGCGCTCGGCGGCCGCCCACTGCGCTCCAACAACTCGTCCTGGATCGCCTTCAAGACCGTCGTCAACGAGCAGTGGTCGTACGGCAATACGGTGCTGCTCGGGGACGCCGCGCACACCGCGCACTTCTCCATCGGCTCCGGCACCAAGCTCGCCGTCGAGGACGCCCTCGCGCTCGCCGCCTGCGTCGAGGAGCAGCCCGACCTCGCCGCCGCGCTCGCCGCGTACGAGGAGGAGCGGCGGCCCGTCGTCGCCTCCACGCAGCGCGCGGCGCGGGCCAGCCTCCAGTGGTTCGAGGAGCTCGGACTCTACGTCGACCAGCCGCCCCGCCAGTTCGCCTTCAACCTGCTCACCCGCAGCCGCCGCGTCACCCACGACAACCTGCGGCTGCGCGACGCCGGGTTCACCGCGTCCGTGGAGCGCGACTTCGGCTGCCCGCCGGGCACGCCGCCGATGTTCACGCCGTTCCGGCTGCGCGGCCTCACCCTGCGCAACCGCGTGATCGTGTCCCCGATGGACATGTACTCCGCCGAGGACGGCGTTCCCGGCGACTTCCACCTCGTCCACCTCGGGGCGCGCGCCCTGGGCGGCGCGGGCCTGGTGATGACCGAGATGGTGTGCGTCAGCGAGCAGGGTCGCATCACGCCGGGCTGCGCCGGGCTCTACACCCCGCAGCAGGCATCGGCCTGGCGCCGCGTCACCGACTTCGTGCACGCCCAGGCGCCGGGCACCGCCATCGGGGTGCAGCTGGGGCACTCGGGACGCAAGGGCTCGACGAAGCTGATGTGGGAAGGCATCGACGAGCCGCTTGACGAGGGCAACTGGCCTCTCGTGGCGCCCTCTCCGCTGCCGTACAAAGAGGGCAGCCAGCGCCCGCACGAGCTGACGCCCGGCGAACTCACCGCCCTCACCCTCCAGTTCGAACACGCCGCCGAGCGGGCCGCCCGGGCCGGTTTCGACCTGCTCGAACTGCACTGCGCGCACGGCTACTTGCTCTCCAGCTTCCTCTCCCCGCTCACCAACCGGCGCACCGACGCCTACGGCGGGTCCCTGGAGAACCGCCTCCGCTTCCCCCTCGAAGTCTTCGACGCGGTACGGGAGGTGTGGCCGGACGACCGGCCCATGACCGTCCGTATCTCCGCCACCGACTGGGCCGACGGCGGCACCACGGCCGAGGACGCCGTAGCGATCGCCCGCGCCTTCGCCGCGCACGGCGCCGACGCGATCGACGTCTCCACCGGCCAGGTCGTCGCCGACGAGCGGCCCGCGTACGGCCGCTCCTACCAGACGCCGTACGCCGACCGCATCCGCAACGAGACCGGCATCCCGGTGATCTCGGTGGGCGCCATCTCGTCCTGGGACGACGTCAACTCCCTGATCCTGGCGGGCCGTACGGACCTGTGCGCGCTCGCGCGGCCGCACTTGTACGACCCGCACTGGACGTTGCACGCGGCGGCCGAGCAGGGGTATGCGGGGCCCGGGGTGGAGTGGCCGGTGCAGTACCGGGCGGGGAGTCGGCGGCCGCAGACGGGGCGGGTGGATGCACCGAAGCCGCGGTTGCGGTTGGGAAATTGAGCCCGTCCGGCGATTGAGGACGAGCCCGAAGGGCGATGGGGGCGCCTGGGGGCGTAGGCCCCAGGGACAGCACCCCGGACGACGGCACCGTCAGCGCTGGGCTGCGAACCGCCCCCCGGCTTCCCGCAGCCGAGCGTCCAGCGCCTCAAAAACCGCCGCCGACCGTTCCCCCGGCCAGTCCTCCGGCAGCAGCTCCGCCGGGAGGCCCGGGTCGATGTACGGCAGGCGGCGCCAGGAGTCCAGGGCGAGGAGGTAGTCGCGGTAGGCCGCCTCGGGGTCGGCGGTGGCGTCGCCGCGGGACTCCCAGGCGTGGAGGACCGGCTCGTGTGCGGCGCGGAACTCCTCGTGCCGCTCGGCGATCGCCGTGAGGTCCCACCAGCGGGCCACCGCCTCGGCCGTGGGGGTGAACCCCAGGTGCTCGCCGCGGAACAGATCGACGTACGGGGAGAGCTGTAGCCGGTCCAGGGTGTGCCGGGTCTCCTCGTACAGGCGGGCCGGGGCGATCCACACCCCGGGCGCCGCCGTGCCGAAGCCGAGCCCGGCCAGGCGGGAGCGGAGCACGTGCCGCTTGCTGCGCTCCGGCTCGGGCACCGAGAAGACCGCGAGCACCCAGCCGTCCTCCAGCTTGGGCTCCTCGGTCAGGTAGATCCGCCGGTCCCCGTCGTCCAGGAGCTGCCGCGCCTCGGCCGACAGGACGTACCCGGCGGCGCCCTCCGCCGTGCGCTCGGGAAGCAGCAGGCCGCGCCGCTTGAGCCGGGACACCGACGAGCGCACCGACGGCGCGTCCACGCCCACCGGGCCGAGCAGCCGGATCAGCTCGGCGACCGGTACGGCCCCCGCCGTGCGGCGGCCGTACGCGCCGTAGTAGGTGACGATCAGGGATCGCGGAGTGTGCTGCTCTGCCACGTGATCACTTTAAGGCTTGTCGTACGGGGACACGTTCTGGGCCGCGCGCAGCCGGAACCGCTGCAGCTTCCCCGTGGGCGTACGCGGCAGCTCCTCGGCGAAGAGGATCTCGCGCGGGCACTTGTACGGCACCAGCTCGGCCTTCACGAAGTCCCGGAGCAGCGCCACCGTCGCGTCGCCGCGTGGCACCCCGTCCCGCAGCACCACGTGCGCCACCACGATCTGGCCGCGCAGCTCGTCCGCCTGCCCGACCACCGCGGCCTCCAGGACGTCCGGATGGCGCAGCAGCGCGTCCTCGACCTCGGGGCCCGCGATGTTGTACCCCGCCGAAATGATCATGTCGTCCGCGCGGGCCACATAGCGGAAGTAGCCGTCCGGCTCGCGGATGTAGGTGTCGCCGGTGACGTTCCAGCCGTCGCGTACGTACTCCGACTGCCGCGGGTCGGCGAGGTAGCGGCAGCCGACCGGGCCGCGCACCGCGAGCAGGCCCGGCTCGCCGTCGGCCACCGGCTTGCCCGAGCCGTCCACCACGCGCGCCTGCCAGCCGGGCACGGGCACGCCGGTGGTGCCGGGGCGGATCGCGTCGTCCGCGGCGGAGATGAAGATGTGCAGGAGCTCGGTCGCGCCGATGCCGTTGATCAGGCCGAGCCCGGTGTGCTCCCGCCAGGCGTCGAAGGTCGCCGCGGGCAGGTTCTCACCGGCCGAGACGCAGCGGCGCAGCGAGGAGACGTCGTACGCGTCCAGCCCGTCGAGCATCGCGCGGTACGCCGTCGGCGCGGTGAACAGGACCGAGACCCGGTGCTCGGCGACCGCGGGCAACAGCTGCTTGGGACCGGCCTGTTCGAGCAGCAGCGAGGCCGCGCCCGCCCGCAGCGGGAAGACCACCAGGCCGCCGAGGCCGAAGGTGAAGCCGAGCGGCGGGCTGCCCGCGAACACGTCGTCCGGCTCAGGGCGCAGCACGTGCTTCGCGAACGTGTCGGCGATGGCGAGTACGTCGCGGTGGAAGTGCATACAGCCCTTGGGCCGCCCCGTGGTGCCGCTGGTGAACGCGATCAGGGCCACGTCGTCCGCCGCGGTGTCCACCGGATCGAAGCGCTCCGGCTGCCGGGCCGCCCGGTGCAGCAGGTCGTCAGGCCCGTCCCCGCCGAAGGTGGTGACCCGCAGGCCCGGCACCTCGGCCCGGTGCAGGTCCGCGACGCTGCGGGCGTCGCACAGGGCGTGCCGGACCTCGGCGATCTCGCAGATCGTGGCCAGCTCGGTGGCCCGCTGCCGGTCCAGGACGGTGACCGCCACCGCGCCCGCCTTCAGGACCGCGAGCCAGCAGGCCGCCAGGTGCGGTGTGGTGGGGCCGCGGAGCAGCACCCGGTTGCCGGGTACGACGCCGAGCTCGGTGGTCAGGACGTGCGCGATCCGGTCGACCTCGCCGCGCAGCCGTCCGTAGGTCCAGGCCCCGCCGTCCGGGAGCCGGAACGCGGTACGGTCCGCGCCGAACCGCTCCACGGTGCGGTCGAGCAGCTCGGTGGCGCAGTTGAGCCGGTCCGGGTAGCGCAGTTCCGGCAGATCGAAGAGCAGGTCCGGCCACTGGTCCGTGGGCGGCAGATGATCGCGCGCGAAGGTATCGGCGTGGGCCGAGGTCGTCAGCTCCATGGTGCGCCCCTCTGACGTACTGGAGACGTGGTGGCGTCGCGCAACGAGCGTATCGTGATGGTGACGGCAGTCAACGGTTCGCGATAACTCCACGATAAGGGGGCATGTCGGTGTCGGCATTCTCGCTGGATCCGAAGGAGCAACAGTGGTGCGCCGAGCTGCGGGAGCTCGCTGCGGAACGCCTGCGTCCGCTTGAGCGGCCCGATGGGGGCGGGGGCCCGGGCGCTGGGCGGGTGAACCGTCCGCTGGTGGCCGCGCTCGGTGAACTCGGGCTGATTTCCCGCCTGTTCACCTCCGGCGCGCTCGACCTCTGCCTGCTGCGCGAGTCCCTCGCCTACGCCTGTACGGAGGCCGAGACCGCGCTCGCCCTGCAGGGTCTGGGCGCCCACCCGGTGCACGCCCACGGCACCCCGGAGCAGCGGGCGGCCTGGCTGCCCCGGGTGACCGCGGGCCAGGCGGTCGCCGCCTTCGCGCTCACCGAGCCGGACGCGGGCTCGGACGCGGCGGCCCTGTCCCTCAACGCCGCGCCGCACGCCGGGGGGTGGCGCCTGACCGGCGAGAAGTGCTGGATCTCGAACGCCCCGGACGCCGACTTCTACACTGTCTTCGCGCGTACGACCCCGGGTACGGGCGCTCGCGGAGTGACCGCCTTCCTGGTCCCGGCGGACCGTCCCGGCCTCACCGGCCGCCGCCTCGACATGCTCGCCCCGCACGCGATCGGTGCCCTGACCTTCGACGGGGTTCCGGTCGGCCCGGACGACGTACTCGGCGAGGTCGACCGGGGCTTCCGGGTGGCGATGGGCACGCTCAACCTGTTCCGCCCGAGCGTCGGGGCCTTCGCGCTCGGCATGGCCCAGGCGGCCCTCGACGCCACGGTGACGCACACCGCGGGGCGGCAGGCGTTCGGCGGCCCGTTGAAGGACCTCCAGTCCGTGGCCCACCAGGTCGCCGAGCTCGCCACGCACACGGAGGCGGCCCGGCTCCTCGTGTACGCCGCGGCGGCCGCGTACGACCGAGGCGACCCGGATGTGCCGCGGCGCGCGGCGATGGCCAAGCTGCTCGCCACGGAGACCGCGCAGCGGGTCGTCGACGCGGCGGTCCAACTGCACGGCGCACGCGCCCTGGAGCGGGGCCATCTGCTGGAGCACCTGTACCGCGAGGTGCGGGCGCCACGGATCTACGAGGGGGCGACCGAAGTGCAACGCACCATCATCGCCAAGGAGTTGTACGCACGGCAGGCCGAGCGCCAGGAGGGGTCCGAGTGAGCCTGGAGCGCGTCAACCCCGCGGAACTCTCCCCGGCCACCGGCTTCTCGCACGCCGTCACGGTCACCGGCTCCCGGCTGGTCTTCCTGGCCGGTCAGACCGCCCTCGACGGCGACGGCAAGGTGATCGGCGCGACGCTGCCGGAACAGTTCGAGGTGGCCCTCGGCAATCTCCTCGCCGCACTGCGCGCGGCCGGGGGTGATCCGTCCCGCCTGGCCCGGGTCACGGTCTATGCCACCGACGTCGCCGACTACCGCGCGCACGCCCCCGAACTGGGCCGCATCTGGCGCCGGTTGGCGGGCCGCGACTATCCGGCGATGGCGGTGATCGGCGCGGTCCGGCTCTGGGACGAGCAGGCCATGGTGGAGCTTGATGGGGTGGCGGTGCTGCCCGACAGCGCGTAAGGGCGCCCCCCGAGGGAGGCGCCCCGCTGCGTCGGCCTGGGGTCAGGCGGCGCAGTTGTGTGCCGCGCTGGTGCTGGAGCCGAGGACGACGTCGATGCCACCGGGTGCGGTGAGGTGCACCGCGTTGACGGTGAGCTTGTCGGCGCCCTCGACCTGTTGCTTCACCTGCTCGTTGACGACGAGCTTGGTGCCCGCCACGCCGAGGTCGACCTCGAAGTTCGGGGTGTCCCCGATCTTCACGGGCGTACCGGCGACGGTCAGGGTGAGGTCCACGCTGCCGGACTGTGCCGAACACGAGCTCGTCGAGGTGGACTTGACGCCGGAGACGCCGACGACGGGCAGTCCGGGCAGCCCGACGCGGGCCTCTTCGAGGCTGGCCGTGGACGTCGCCGTGCTGGGACCGGTGGAGCCGGTGACCTCGGCACAGAGCGTGTCGGCGGAGAGCACGAGCGCGTTGACGCGCTGCGCGCAGGGCGGCTTGACGCTCTCGGCCTCGGCGGTGCGTACGTCGCCGGTGTCCGGGGTCGGCTCGATCGCGAGCGGCAGACCGAGCAGCGGAACGTCCGCCTTCAGGCCGTACGCACGTCCGGACACGTACTCCAGCTTCACCTCGGCCTCGGCCTTGGACGCCTTGAACTCGTCGTCCCCCGCGAACGCGAGTGCCACGGGGACCGTGCCGTCCCCGTTGAGCTTCTGCTTGACCGGGTCGATGGTGCAGCCGGCCGAGCCCTTGTCGTCGGTCGTGCCCTCACAGGTCTGCTCGCTGTCCCCGGTCCCGAGCGCGAAGCTCACCTTCCGCTTGGCGACGGCCTTGCCGTCCTCGTCCTTGAGGGTCGCGGACAGTTCGGCGGGCGAGCCGTTGGAGAGGGACTCGACGCCGGTGTAGGCGAGTTCGGTCGCCTTGGGCTCCTCCGGCTCCTCCGGCGGGTCCTCGCCGTCGCAGGAGTTGGTGCTGGTCACGGTCTTGAAGTCCGGCTCGTACGGGTACGGGTGGAGCGACTTGCCGTCGAAGCCGATCTTCTGGAGCGCGCCGTTCAGCTTCACTTGGTAGTGCAGGTGCGGCGGGACGCCGCCGGTGCCGCCGACCGTGCCGATCTGCTTGCCGCGCGCGACCTTGTCGCCGACCTTGACGAGCTGCTTCTCCAGGTGGAAGTAGCCGCTCTCCCAGCCGTCGCCGTGGTCGATCAAGACGTAGTTGCCGCCGCCCTCGCCGTCGAAGGCGACGGTCTTGACGGTGCCTTCGGCCGAGGCGAGGGCCGGCTTGCCGAGGTCGGCGTCCGGGCTGTCGCCCCAGTTGAAGTCCAGAGCCAGGTCGTCCGTCCCATGGCCGTCATAGGTGAAGTAGCGCCACTCCTCGCCACAGACGAACGGAGCCTTGAAGTCCGGTTCGGCCAGAATGGTGGCGCCCTCGCCCTCCGGCTCGGCCGCGTGCGCGGTACCCACCGGGCCCACGCCCAGCGCGACCGCCGCCAGCGCGACGGTCAGGACGCCGGCGAGTCTCGTACGTAAGGAAGACATCTACCCCTCCTCGGTAGCCATGACAGGTGCTGTCGTGCCGAGGGCCGGGGGATGCCCTGTGGTGTTCTCGGGGTAAAGCGGTCCGTGCCGGGTGTGTCGGCTCGCGGGCCGACCGGAAGGCTCGATGAGGGGGATGCTCACGTCAAGGAAGGTGCCGGTGTTCCGGCCAGGCCCGACGGGCGAGTTGGTGAATGACCGGTGAAACGGAGGCGGACGGAATCAGGACTTCCGCCACCAGAAGGGGCGTAAGCGTACGGACGGACCGGCCGAGCGCCGCCCGGCCCGCGCCTGGAGGTGAATATTCCGGATGTACGCCCACAGGCGAGAGTTGTCCGAATAACGCCCCCGGTGGCTTATGTTCCGCATACGCAGGACCGGACCAGGGGCCGGACCGCAACGAAAGGGCCGGACCACCACGAAAGGCGGGCGAGTGCGCGCTCCGCACCCGCCCGCCCTCAGGGGCTGCCAGTCCCTAGATGTCCCGGAACGTCTCGATCTGCGCCCCCACCGAGTTGAGCCGCTCCGCCAGCTCCTCGTACCCGCGGTTGATGACGTACACATTGCGCAGCACCGACGTGCCCTCGGCCGCCATCATCGCGAGCAGCACCACCACGGCGGGCCGCAGCGCGGGCGGGCACATCATCTCGGCGGCCCGCCAGCGGGTCGGGCCCTCGACCAACACCCGGTGCGGATCGAGGAGTTGGAGCCGTCCGCCGAGGCGGTTGAGGTCCGTGAGATAGATCGCACGGTTGTCGTAGACCCAGTCGTGGATCAGCGTCTTGCCCTGAGCGGCCGCCGCGATGGCCGCGAAGAACGGCACGTTGTCGATGTTCAGGCCGGGGAACGGCATCGGGTGGATCTTGTCGATCGGCGCCTCCAGCTTGGAGGGCCGGACGGTGAGGTCCACCAGGCGGGTGCGGCCGTTGTCCGCCGGGTACTCGGCCGAGCGGTCGTGGTCGAGGCCCATCTCCTCGAGGACCGCGAGCTCGATCTCCATGAACTCCACCGGCACGCGCCGGATGGTGAGTTCGGACTCGGTGACCACGGCCGCGGCGACCAGGCTCATCGCCTCGACCGGGTCCTCGGACGGCGAATAGTCCACGTCGACGTCGATGTCCGGCACGCCGTGCACGGTCAGTGTGGTGGTGCCGATGCCCTCCACGCGTACGCCCAGGGCCTCGAGGAAGAAGCAGAGGTCCTGGACCATGTAGTTGGAGGACGCGTTGCGGATGACCGTCACGCCGTCGTTGCGGGCCGCGGCGAGCAGCGCGTTCTCGGTCACCGTGTCGCCGCGCTCGGTCAGGACGATCGGGCGGTCCGGGGACGTCCGCGCCACCACGGCGTGGTAGAGCCCCTCGGTCGCGGTGATGTCCAGACCGAACCGGCGCAGCGCGATCATGTGCGGCTCGACGGTGCGGGTGCCGAGGTCGCAGCCGCCCGCGTACGGCAGCTTGAAGTGGTCCATGCGGTGCAGCAGCGGACCGAGGAACATGATGATCGAGCGGGTGCGGCGGGCGGCGTCCTCGTCGATCGACGCCATGTCGAGGTCGGCCGGGGGCACGATCTCCAGGTCCACACCGTCGTTGATCCAACGGGTGCGTACGCCGACGGAGTTGAGGACCTCCAGGAGCCGGAAGACCTCCTCGATCCGGGCGACCCGGCGCAGCACGGTACGGCCCTTGTTGAGCAGCGAGCCGCAGAGCAGCGCGACACAGGCGTTCTTGCTGGTTTTGACGTCGATGGACCCGGAGAGCCGGCGCCCGCCGACCACGCGCAGGTGCATGGGACCGGCATAGCCAAGAGAGACGATTTCGCTGTCGAGAGCTTCACCGATGCGGGCAATCATCTCAAGACTGATGTTCTGGTTACCGCGCTCAATGCGGTTGACGGCGCTCTGGCTGGTACCGAGTGCCTCGGCGAGCTGCGACTGTGTCCAGCCCCGGTGTTGACGGGCGTCACGGATGAGCTTGCCGATGCGTACGAGGTAGTCGTCTGCCATGGCCGCAGGTTATCTCAGATATGAGATGCCTCCCTGCGGGGGGTGTCCATTCGGGTGACAGTGCCTAATACGGAGCATATCGGGCGTCCACCCGAGGCGCCCGTCCGGGGTTTGGCGGACTGTCAGAGGCTGAGTGCGGCCGAGGCGCCGCGGTGTCTCGGCCAAGCGTGACTCCGTCACGAGGAATTCGGATAAACTGGCCGTCGTGCGCTGCGAGAACCAAGCGCGTACGCCGTGCTGAGCGAGAGCCAAGCCAGCACAAGCACCACCAAGCTGTGCCGTATCAAACCGGGCAGGTTCCGTCCCGGCTGGTGTTGATCGTGTAAGGCCTGCTGGCCCGCTGCGTCGCAGGCAACGTGAGCCACGAATCCCCCAGCTTTGGCTGAGGGAGGGTTCAAGTGCGCGCCGCTGAACACATGGGGCGATCGTCGCGGCTCCGGGTTCCGGCAACCGGCCGGTACCGGAGCCGCTCACGACTCCACGGCCCGCCGCCAGTACTGCTGCTTACGCCCGCCCGTCCCCCCGGACTTCTCATCGCGTACGTACACGCCGAGCCGTGCCAACTCGGCGCGCAGCTCCCGGACCTCGGCCTCCGCACCGGTCCGCTTCAGGGCCCGGGCCCGCGCCTTGAGCAGGGCGTCGGCGCCGTCCGGAAGCCCCGGCAGGTCGGGCACCCAGAGCCGGAACGCCTCGCGGTGCGGGTCGGCGTCCGCCCAGGGCCAGCCGTGCGCGTCGAAGGCCTCGGCCAGTCGGCGGCCATTCAGGTCGCATTCCTCGCGGGCGAGTTCCTCGGTTCCGGGCCCGAGCAGCACGAGCTGCTTGCCGTCCCGGGCGACCAGGGCGACATCGGCGCGCGCGACCTCGCGGCTCACGTCGCCCCGGGTGAGGGTCGTCGCGTCCGGCGTGACCCGGAGCCCCAGCTCCTCGTGCACCGCGATGAGCCCGACGACGAGCCCGGCGGCCGCGCCCACTGCGGCGGTGCCGATGGTCAGCCAGGGCTGCGGCACGGAGGCGAGCAGCCGGGCCGGTCCCTCGAAGGGCGCCCAGGGAAGCTTGAGGAGCACATGCGCGAGCAAGGCGACCAGCGGCCCGGCCACCGCTCCGCAGAGCGCGAAGGCGGGCGCGAGCCAAGGGGGCGGGCCCAGGGTCTGGGCCGGAAGTCCCACCTGCCCCGCGACGCCCGGCCCAGACCCTGGTTCGGTGGCCTTGCGGGTGACCTTGCCCACGTGCGGTTCTGCCGTCATGCCGACAGGGTAGGAAGGCCGGGTCCGGCGCCGGATCGGCCGACGGGATCAACAGGTGCGACCAAAGTCGCTGTCGCCCGCGCGGATCCGGTCCAAAGGTCGGTCCACACACCTGACGCACGCGCAAGAGGGCGTGACAAAGAGCAAGAGGGCAGGGCAGGGCATGACCCCGCCTCCGCCATGTACTAGAGTTATCTCGACATCGAGATATCTGCCGAGGCGTGCCGCAGCCGTGCGGGTTTGCCGGGTCTGGCGGTAAGGGTTACCTAACTTAGCCCTACCTTAGCGGATCGGCCAACCGGCCTGACGGCAGGATTGCGGTGGAACGCGCACATATATGAAGGAGACTGTCGTGTCGGCGAACAGCTTCGACGCCCGCTCCACGCTGAGCGTGGGCGGCGAGTCGTACGAGATCTTCAGGCTGGACAAGGTCGAGGGCTCCGCTCGCCTTCCCTACAGCCTGAAGGTTCTCCTGGAGAACCTGCTCCGCACCGAGGACGGCGCGAACATCACCGCCGACCACATCCGCGCGCTCGGCAGCTGGGACTCCCAGGCGCAGCCGTCGCAGGAGATCCAGTTCACGCCGGCCCGCGTGATCATGCAGGACTTCACCGGTGTGCCCTGCGTCGTGGACCTCGCCACCATGCGCGAGGCCGTGAAGGAGCTCGGCGGCGACGCCGCGAAGATCAACCCGCTGGCCCCGGCCGAGCTGGTCATCGACCACTCCGTCATCGCCGACAAGTTCGGCACCAACGAGGCGTTCCGGCAGAACGTCGAGCTGGAGTACGGCCGCAACCGCGAGCGCTACCAGTTCCTGCGCTGGGGCCAGACCGCCTTCGACGAGTTCAAGGTCGTCCCGCCCGGCACCGGCATCGTGCACCAGGTCAACATCGAGAAGCTGGCCCGCACGGTCATGGTCCGTAACGGCCAGGCCTACCCGGACACCTTGGTCGGCACCGACTCGCACACCACCATGGTCAACGGCCTCGGCGTGCTCGGCTGGGGCGTCGGCGGCATCGAGGCCGAGGCCGCGATGCTCGGCCAGCCGGTCTCGATGCTCATCCCGCGCGTCGTCGGCTTCAAGCTGACCGGTGAGCTCAAGCCCGGCACCACCGCCACCGACCTGGTCCTCACGATCACCGAGATGCTCCGTAAGCACGGCGTCGTCGGCAAGTTCGTCGAGTTCTACGGCGAGGGCGTGGCCGCCACGAGCCTCGCCAACCGCGCCACCATCGGCAACATGTCGCCGGAGTTCGGCTCCACCGCCGCGATCTTCCCGATCGACGACGAGACCCTGAACTACCTGCGCCTGACGGGCCGTGACGAGCAGCAGGTCGCGCTCGTCGAGGCGTACGCGAAGGAGCAGGGCCTGTGGCTCGACCCGGCCGCCGAGCCGGACTTCTCCGAGAAGCTGGAGCTCGACCTCGCCACGGTCGTCCCGTCGATCGCCGGTCCGAAGCGCCCGCAGGACCGCATCGTCCTGGCCAACGCCGCGGAGCAGTTCGCGGTCGACGTACGCAACTACGTCGAGGACGACGAGGAGGCGGGCAAGGAGTCCTTCCCGGCCTCCGACTCCCCGGCCGAGCACAACGGCATCCCGACCCGTCCGACGCCGGTCACGGCCCCCGACGGCTCGACGTACGAGATCGACCACGGTGCGGTGACGGTCGCGGCCATCACCTCCTGCACCAACACCTCGAACCCGTACGTCATGGTCGCCGCCGCCCTGGTGGCCAAGAAGGCGGTCGAGAAGGGCCTGACCCGCAAGCCGTGGGTCAAGACCACCCTCGCGCCGGGCTCCAAGGTCGTCACCGACTACTTCGACAAGTCGGGCCTGACCCCGTACCTCGACAAGGTCGGCTTCAACCTGGTCGGCTACGGCTGCACCACCTGCATCGGCAACTCCGGCCCGCTGCCGGAGGAGGTCTCCAAGGCCGTCAACGACCACGACCTCGCGGTCACTTCGGTCCTCTCCGGCAACCGGAACTTCGAGGGCCGGATCAACCCCGACGTCAAGATGAACTACCTGGCGTCCCCGCCGCTGGTCGTCGCGTACGCCCTCGCCGGTTCCATGAAGGTGAACATCACCAAGGACGCCCTGGGCGTCGACCAGGACGGCAACCCGGTCTACCTCGCGGACATCTGGCCGTCCGAGGCCGAGGTCAACGACGTCGTGGCGAACGCCATCGGCGAGGACATGTTCAACAAGTCCTACCAGGACGTCTTCGCGGGCGACGCCCAGTGGCAGGCGCTTCCGGTCCCGACCGGTGACACCTTCGAGTGGGACGCCGAGTCCACCTATGTCCGCAAGCCCCCGTACTTCGACGGCATGACGATGGACCCGGCCCCGGTCGAGGACATCGCGGGCGCCCGCGTCCTGGCCAAGCTGGGCGACTCGGTGACGACGGACCACATCTCGCCCGCCGGTGCCATCAAGGCCGACACCCCGGCCGGTAAGTACCTCACCGAGCACGGCGTGGAGCGTCGCGACTTCAACAGCTACGGCTCGCGCCGCGGCAACCACGAGGTCATGATCCGCGGCACGTTCGCCAACATCCGCCTGCGCAACCAGATCGCGCCGGGCACGGAGGGCGGCTACACCCGCGACTTCACGCAGGCGGACGCCCCCGTCTCGTTCATCTACGACGCCTCGCGCAACTACATCGAGCAGGGCATCCCGCTCGTCGTGCTCGCGGGCAAGGAGTACGGCTCCGGCTCGTCCCGTGACTGGGCCGCCAAGGGCACCGCGCTGCTCGGCGTCAAGGCCGTCATCGCCGAGTCGTACGAGCGCATCCACCGCTCGAACCTCATCGGCATGGGCGTCCTGCCGCTCCAGTTCCCGGAGGGCGCCTCGGCCGAGGCCCTCGGCCTCACCGGCGAGGAGACCTTCTCCATCTCCGGCGTCACCGAGCTGAACGAGGGCACGACGCCGCGCACGGTCAAGGTGACCACGGACACGGCCCCCGGCGAAGCCGATAATGTACGCCGTGAGTTCGACGCGGTCGTCCGCATCGACACCCCCGGCGAGGCGGACTACTACCGCAACGGCGGCATCATGCAGTACGTGCTGCGCAACCTGATCCGCAAGTAAGCGGCCGGTAGCGGCAGTTGAGGGCCGCACCCCTGGGCTTCCGGGCCCGGGGGTGCGGCCCTCGCGCGTTACTACGCGTTACCGCGTCGCTTTGTCCGTACGAGCGTCGCGCGCCGGCACCGTCAGGAACTCGTCCAGGATCCCCGGCGCCGCCTCGGCCGCGAACCCCGCGGCGGACGTCGCGTCCAGGTCCGGCATCCGGTACCCGTCCTCGCCCGCCGCCACGGCCGCCGTCAGCGTCACCACTCCCGCCCTGCGGGCGAAGGGGGACCCGGAGAAGGTCCAGGCGAGCACCGCGGAGCGGCGCAGCGCCACCGTGTCCCGGCTGAACGTGCCCGAGCGGGCCACCAGATGGCGGCCGTCGAGCCCGTGCCCCAGATTCCGGTACGCGTCCCGGGCCAGCCACAGGACCACGGGCGTGGCCACCACCGCGTACGCCCAGGCGCAGTGAAGCAGCACGGGCGAGGAGAGGGGAACGCCCAGGGCGGCGAAGGTCAGCACGCCGGGCAGCACCCCGAACACCAGCCCCCGAGTCCGCCGTCGGCGCAGCGCCGCCCGCGGGTGCCGGGTCAACTCCGGTGCGGGGAACGGGTGCCGGAGCGCGCCGGAGGCGGCGCGGACCGCCCGGGCGCGCGGTGCCGGGGGCATCAGGGCGCTGCGGCGGCGGTTGTCCTCGCGGTTGCCGAGGCCGCCCGCGACCGCCTTGACCAGGGCGCCGCCCCCGCCGCGTAGCAGCAGCGGCTCGCGCAGCAGGACGCCGCGCAGGCGGGCCCGTTCGATGGTGACCGAGCGGGTGGTGAGCAGCCCGCGGCGGATCCGCAGGGTGCGGTCGTCGGTCCACTCCAGGCGGTAGTTCCACCAGTTCTCGACGAACAGGGCGAGGGAGCCGAGGGACCCGAGGGCGAGGACGGCGAGCAGCGCCGCCGGGACCGTCAGCCACAGGACGCTGCTGCCGAACTCCGTGAACGCCCGCTGCACGAAGGGCAGTCGCCAGGGTTCGATGCCGATGCCGTCCAGGATCCGGTAGGCCGCGCCGACCGCCACGCCCACCCCGCCGATCACCCAGAAGGTGAGCGGTGCGTAGCGCAGCCAGCGCCAGTCGATCCGGGCGAGCACCGGCTCCTCGTCGGCCGCCGAGCGGGTGTCGGCGCGGGCGAGGAGCACGGCCCGCAGCCGTTCCGCGTCCCGTACGGCGAGTGCCTCCAAGGACAACTCGCCGCTCCCGTCGCCCGATCCGGCCGTGCCCGCGCGCAGCACCGTGACGCGGAGCAGCCGGTGCAGCGGGGTCGCGGTGAGGTCGACGGTGCGGATGCGGTGCAGCGGGACGGTGCGCAGGCGGCGCGTGAACAGGCCGGTGTGCACATCGAGGGAGTCGGCCGTGACCCGGTAGTCGGTACGGGCCCAGCGCGCCAGGCCGACGGCGGTGACCGCGGCGAAGGCGACGGCGACGCAGCCGAGGGTGAGCCACGCCTCGGTGCCGATCCGGCCGCCGGTGGCGAGCGCGGTCAGGGCGAAGGTGCCGAGCGGCGCGCCCAGCCAGCCGCAGTGCACGAGCAGCGTCCGCCGGTCCAGTCGGCGCCAGTCGGCGAACTCCGGCCCCGCGGCGGCCGGGGCAGTGGGACGGCTCATGCGGCATCACCCGGTACCGCCTGCGCCGCAACCCCGATCCGGTGTGACAGCTCCTCGGCATCCGCGTCGGAGAGCCCGGCGATCCGGATGTCCCCGGCCGTGGACGCGGTCGTCACGGTCACCGTGGCCAGGCCGTACCGGCGCTGGAGCGGGCCGCGCACCGTGTCCACGGTCTGCACCCGGGACAGCGGGGCGATCCGCCGCTGCTGCCAGTACCAGCCGCTCGCCGCGTACACCGCGGCACCGCCCAACTCCCAGGCGTGCACGGCGTACCGCCAGCGCGGCATCACCAGCAGATGGCCGAGGGCGGGTAGTACAAGCACCGCGCCGACGAGCGGCGCGAGCCACGGCAGTGCGCCCGGAAAGAACAGGGCCGCGACGGTGAGCAGGGCGACGGCCGTGAGCAGCAGCGGGCCGCTGAAGCAGAGCAGCGCCTGGACGGTCCACCAGCGGCGGGCGCGTGGGTCCACCCGGTGCCGGGGCGGGCGCAGTTGGGGTGGTGGTTGCGTGGTCATGGAAATGGAGCTGGTCATGGAACCCCCGTTCGCAAGTCATCTGTATTGAATAAGCTCAGGCTATACAATACAGATGACTTGTCAAAGCGGCGGAGGGAGAGCGGCGCGTGCCGAAGCAGGTGGATCACGAGGCCAGGCGCCAGGAGATCGCCGCGGCCCTCTTCCGCATCGCGAGCACCCGGGGCCTGGAGGGTGCGAGCCTGCGGGACGTCGCCGCCGAAGCGGGCATCTCGCTCGGCCGCCTTCAGCACTACTTCCGCACCAGGGAAGAGATGCTGACCTTCGCGCTGCGCCGCATGAACGAGCTGGCCGACCAGGGCATCCGGGAGCGCATCGCGGCCCTCGGCGCGGAGCCCTCGCCGCAGGCGGTGCTGCGCGAGTGCCTGCGCGGAATGATCGCCCTCGACGAGAAGAGCCGCACCGGATACCTGGTGGGTGTCGCCTACTTCGTGCGCGCCGTGCACAACGCGCAGCTGCGGTCCCTCGCCCAGGAGGGCATCCCGCAGCTGCGCGCCTTCTTCGCGGACCAGCTGCGGCAGGCGCAGCAGAGCGGCGAGGTGCCGCAGCGCCGCGACCCCGACGCCGAGGCGATGCGGCTGATCTGCCTCGTCGAGGGCCTGAACTCCTATATCGCCCTGGAGGTGCACACCCCCGAGGAGGCCGTCCGCCTCCTCGAGGGGCACCTCGCCGAACTGTTCGGCGGCTGATCCAGCGGGCCGTTGCTACCGGCTCAGGAGCTCCACCTCCGCCAGCGTCGACGCACCCGTAGGAACCAGGCGGTAATGGGCGTACGTGCCCGGACGGTCGATGGAGAAGACCCGGGTCTGCTGGTCCCACGCGAAGCGTTGCTCCGTACGGCGGTCGAGCACCCGCCACTCCTTGCCGTCCTCCGAGCCCTCAAGGACCCATCCGGACGGGGCCTTCGACCGCTCGGTCGACGACGTCAGCGTGTACTGCACCGCCCGCGTCGCCCCCCGTACCGGAAGGTTCACCGAGGCCACCTCGGCAGCCGTCGTCGAGGAGTTGTCGAAGAGCGGGCCCTCGCCGCGGACCGCGTCCTCGCGCGGGCTCGGCACCTCGTCGTCGTCCGTGATGGAGGCCGGGGCCGCGTCCTTGCCCGTGCCCCACTTCGACGGCTTCGGGCCCATGGCGAACTCGATCGTGCCGCCGTCGGCGATTTCCTCGTGGGGCAGGGCCGTTGAGGTCCACTTCTCGCCGTTGACCCGTACGCCCTGGACGTAGACGTTCTCCGCGCTGTTCTTCGGGGCCTTGATCACCAGGTCCTTGCCGCCGTCCAGGTGGACGGTCGCCTTGGTGAACAGCGGGGATCCGATGGCGTATTCGCCACTGCCCATGACCAGCGGGTAGAAGCCGAGCGCCGAGAACAGGTACCAGGCCGACTGCTCGCCGTTGTCCTCGTCGCCGTGGTAGCCCTGGCCGATCTCGCTGCCGACGTACAGGCGGGAGAGGACCTCGCGGACCTTCTCCTGCGTCTTCCACGGCTGCGCCGCCGCGTTGTACATGTACGTCGCGTGGTGGGCGACCTGGTTGCTGTGCCCGTACATGCCCATCCGTACGTCCCGGGCCTCCGTCATCTCGTGGATGACGCCGCCGTACGAACCGGCGAACTCGGGCTTGGCCGTCTCCGGCGTGGAGAAGTACGTGTCCAGCTTCTCCGCGAGCCCGCTCCGGCCGCCGTACAGATTGGCCAGGCCGCGCGAGTCCTGCGGGGCCGTGAAGGCGTAACCCCAGCCGTTGGTCTCCGTGTAGTCGTAACCCCAGATGCGCGGGTCGTACTTCGACGACTCCACTCTCCAGTCGCCCTTGACGTCACGGCCCTGGAAGAAGCCCTTGCTACCGGAGTCGTCGACGCCGCCCGCGTCCGCGTCGAAGAGATGGACGTAACCCCGGGCGCGGTTCAGGAAGTAGTCCGCCTCCTCCTTGTACCGGTCCTCACCGGTCTTCTTGTGCAGGGCCGTGGCCATCCTCGCGATGCCGTAATCATTGAGGTAGCCCTCCAGGGCCCAGGACAGGCCCTCGTGCGTCTCCGTGCTGGTGTAGCCGAGGAACGGGGACGTCGCCATGCCCTTCCGGCCCACGCCCGGGCTCGGGGGTACGGCCGTGGCGTTCTTCAGGGCCGCCTCGTACGCCGCCTTCGCGTCGAAGTCCACGCCCTTGACGTACGCGTCGGCGAACGCCACATCCGAGGACGTGCCCGTCATCAGGTCCGCGTACCCGGGAGACGACCAGCGCGAGATCCAGCCGCCGTCCTTGTACTGCTGCACAAATCCGTCGACCAGTTCGCCCGCCTTCTTCGGAGTGAGGAAGGAATAGGCGGGCCAGGTCGTGCGATACGTATCCCAGAAGCCGTTGTTGACGTACACCTTGCCGTCGACGATCTTCGCGCCGGTATGGGTCGGGGTGTCCGGACCGGTCTGCGGTGAAAACGGGCTCGCGTACTGGTACTTGGCCTTGCCGTCCTTCTGTACGACCTTCTCGAAGCCGGAGTTGGGGTACAGGTACAGGCGGTACAGGCTGGAGTAGAGCGTCGTCAGCTGGTCCTCGGTCGCGCCCTCCACCTCGACCTTGCCGAGGAGCTCGTCCCACTGCGCCTGGGCCCGGTCCTTGACCGTGCCGAACGACGTGCCCTGCGGAATCTCCCGGTCCAGGTTGGCCTTCGCCTGGTCCACCGAGATGAGCGAGGTCGCCAGGCGCAGCGTGACCGTACGGTCCGCACCCGGATCGAAGCGGAAGAATCCCTTCACGCCGCTGCCGTCCGCATCCGTCACCGGGCGGTCGAAGGTGCCGTACACGAAGAGCCGCGTGGCGCCGGTCGACAGACCGCTCTTGACGTCCGAGTAGCCGGTCACGACGCCGTTCTCGCGGTCGAGGGTCAGGCCCGCCTTGTCGGAGACATTGTCGAAGCTCACCGACGCGTCGTCTCCCGGGAATCGGAAACGCATCATCGACGCATGGTCGGTAGGCGTCATCTCGGCCCGTACGCCGTTCTCGAACCGCACCCCGTAGTAGTGCGGCCGGGCCGTCTCGCGCTCGTGCCGGAAGGCCAGTTCACGGTCGTCCCGGCCGGTCGGCGGGGTGCCGGACGCGGCGGACGGCATCAACTGGAAGGTTTGCCGCTCGCCCATCCAGGGGCTCGGCTCATGGCTGGCGCTGAACGCCTGGATCGTCGGCAGATTGTCCGCGTTGTTGCCGCGCGCGTAGTCGTACAGCCAGCTCAGCGAGCCCGCATTGGTCACCGGCGTCCAGAAGTTGAAGCCATGCGGCACGGCCGTGGCGGGGAAGGCGTTGCCGCGCGAGAAGCCGCCCGAGGAGTTGGTGCCGCGCGTCGTGGACACGTAGTCCGACAGATGGGCCTTCGGCTTCTCCGGGGCCTTCGGGGCGATCCGGACATCGTCCACCCAGCCGCGGAACTGCGCCGGGCCCTTCGGCGCGTCGTACGCCACGAGCACCCGGTCGACCGTCTTACCGGCCGCGACCGCGCCGATCCGCGAGGCCACCTGGTTCCACTGATTGACGTAGAGCCGCTTCGCGGCCGCCTGACCCTGCGGCGTGAGCACCCCGCCGTGACGGTCGACCGCCTTCAGATCACTCAAATAGGTGCCATCCGTGAACGCCAGGTCGACGGAGGCATGCGTCGCCGCATAGCCCAGGTCGGGCGCGGGCTCGGGCTGGGACGGGAAGATCCGATAGGACAGCTCGGTCGCGTCGGTGACCGGCACGTCGACGTCGAAGACCTTGTTGTACGAGTACGCCCGGCCGTCCGGCTTGTGCCGCCCGGCATAACGCAGCGCCCGCTTACCGGTGAACCCGGCGCCCGCCTTGGCGGTCGGGGAGCCGGTGGGGCCGCGGTCGACAGAGGCCTGCATGTCCTCGGGGGGCGGCTGTTCACCCTTGTCGACGGCGAACTGCACGTCCGCGAGCTGGGTGATCCCTTCTGCGCCGTTGTTGGCGGTGATGTCCAGGCGGTAGTGGGCGTAGGCCGTGTCGTTCGTGAAGTCGTACGTTTTGGTCTTGAAGCGGCCCGGGAAGGTCTCGCCGGAGCGGGTGTCGAGGGTCTTCCACTCCTTGCCGTCCGTGGAGCCCTTGAGCGTGAAGTCCTTGGGGTCGCGCTCGGCGTGGTCGTTGGCCGAAGTCAGCGCGTACGTCACGACCTTGGCCGGTTCGTCGAGGTCGAACTCGGCCCAGCCGGTGGGCGCGAAGGTCAGCCACTTCGTGGTCGGCTCACCGTCGACGAGGTTCTCCTTGACCTCACCGGCGCCCGCGTTCTCGCCGCTGGCGCGGACCTCCGTGACGCGATCGGTGACATTGCCGGGGATGCCACTGCTGTAGGCGCCGTCGACACCGGAGGCCTTCTTGCCGCCGTCGGGGGTGGTCTCGGGGGTGTCGGTCCAGTCCGGCGGAGTTTCATCCGCTTCGAAGGAAGAGCTGAACTCCCGGGCGGAATCGGCCTTTTGGGGTGCCGCCGCCGCGGTAGCCGAGACGGCACCCTGCGCCGTGGCGACGAGCAGCAGCGCGGCCGCCGCGATGGCGGGGCGGTGGCCTTGATGAGGTCTTCTCCGGGGATTTCGGTACGGGACTCTGCCCTGCATTCCGGGGCCTCTCTGCGAGTTGGACAACGTTGTCACACCGCTTGCAGGGTCCAGTAGGGCGGCAAGTGGTGTGGTGTGTCAAGGGTGTTGAGGTGCGCGAGAGGCTGATGCGAGACGGTCCCGGGGCCCGCTCGGGCGGAAACGAAAGTCCACAAGGTCCCACGCAAAAGTCCAGTGGGTGACGGAGGACGGGTGGGAGAGGGTCGAGTCAGGGGCGTACGGCGTGCTGACGCGACCGCGCGACCGCACCACACGAGGTCTCAACTCGGGAAAGACTGCCGGGTAATGGTGTATTCGATCTTGCTCCTGCGAAGGCGAGTGGACTATACCTGTCCGCGTCTGCACCCGGGGCAGCACCGTACGACCCTGCTTCACCACACCGCGCGGTGCCGGGGAGGATCCGGTTCACCGCCTGAGTCCTGGAGAAGGCGAGGACTTGAGCATGAGCATGGGATCCACCTCAGGAATCGGCCGGCGCGACCTGATCAAGCGGGCCGCCGCCCTCGGCATCGTGTCCATCCCCACCATGAGCGCGCTCTCCGCCTGCGCCGCAGGTGGCAGCAGCAGCGACGACAAGGTGAAGAAGGGCGAGACGAGTAAGCAGAACCCCTTCGGCGTCACCAAGGACAACCCCCTCGACGTCTTCATCTTCAAGGGCGGTTACGGCGACGCCTACGCCAAGCAGTGGGAGACCTCCTTCAAGAAGGAGTGGGGCGGCGAGATCACCCACACCGGCGAGCAGGACGTCACCGGGCGCCTCCAGCCGCGCTTCAATAAGGGCAATCCGCCGGACGTGGTGGACAACTCCGGCGCCAAGAAGATCAAGCTGGACCAGCTCGCCAAGCAGGGCCAGCTCACCGACCTCACCCAGCTTCTCGACGCCCCGTCCTTCGACGACCCGGGCAAGAAGGTCCGGGACATCCTGCTGCCCGGCGTCATCGAACAGGGCACGTTCGGCGGCAAGTTCCAGGCGCTGTTCTACGTCTACGCGGCCTGGGGCCTCTGGTACGACGGCAAGATGTTCGAGAAGCACGGCTGGGAAGTCCCCCAGACCTGGGACCAGTTGATCGACATCATGAAGGACGCCAAGTCCAAGGGCATCGGCGGCCTGGCCCACCAGGGCAAGTACCCGTACTACATGAACATCGTGATCATGGACCTGATCGCGAAGACCGGCGGCATGGACGCCGTGAAGGCGATCGACAACCTCGACCCCAAGGCGTTCGTCGGCAACGAGGCGGCCGAGCGGTCCATCGAGGCGGTCTACGAGATCGTGGAGAAGGGCCTGCTCATGCCGGGTACCAACTCCCTTGAGCACACCGAGGCGCAGACCCGCTGGAACCAGGGCAAGGCCGTCTTCATCCCCTCCGGCTCCTGGCTGGAGAACGAGCAGATCAAGCAGACCCCCAAGGGGTTCGTGAGCACCTTCCTGCCGCTGCCGCTGCTTCCGGACAGCAAGATGAAGCTGCACGCCCTGCGCACCGGCGCCGACGAGCCGTTCATCGTGCCGAAGGACGCCAACAACCAGCCCGGCGGCCTGGAGTTCCTGCGCCGGATGCTCTCCAAGGAGGGCGCCACCACCTTCGCCAAGACGGCCAGCTCGCTCTCCGTGCTCGGCCCCGAGTACGTCGATTCCAGCGTCCAGCTGCGGCCCGGCATCAAGACCGCGCTCAAGGCGGTCGAGGCCTGCCCGGTCGAGGAGCGCTTCAACTTCCGCTACCCGGAGTGGTACAGCGAGATGGACACCGCCATCCAGAACGCCACCGGTGAACTGATGGCCAAGCGCATCACGCCCAAGAAGTGGCTGGAGCGCGCCCAGAAGGCCGTCGACAAGGAGGCCAAGAAGAACCCCGACCACCAGCGGGACTGATCCGCCGGACAGCAACAGGGAACAGGCACCAGGAGCAGGTGTTATGCATCGCAACAAGTACCCGTTCATCGCGGGTTTTCTGTTCGTCCCGGTCGGGCTCTACGTCCTCCTCGTGATCTGGCCGTATCTGCAGACGATCGGCTACTCGTTCACGGACTGGGGAGGCACGAAACAGACCTTCAACTTCATCGGCCTGGACAACTACAAGAAGATGCTCCAGGACGACGTCTTCTTGCAGGCGTTGGGGCATAACGCGCTGCTCCTGGTGCTCGTGCCGAGTCTGACCATTCTGCTCTCGCTGTTCTTCGCGTTCATGGTGAACGTCGGCGGCAGGGGCGGCGCCGGGGGAGTGACCGGCGTGAAGGGCTCCCGCTTCTACCGCGTGGTGTTCTTCTTCCCGCAGGTGCTCTCCATCGCGATCCTCGCGATCCTCTTCCGGGCGGTGTACCGGGGCGACGAGGGCGGCCTCATCAACGGCACGTTGAACGCGGTCGGGTTGGGCGAGAAGAGGCGGCCGGTCGAGTTTCTGAACGACCCCGATCTGGTGCTTCCCGCGGTCATCTTCGTGATGGTGTGGGCGGGCGCCGGTTTCTACATGGTGTTGTTCTCGGCCGCCATGCAGTCCATTCCCAAGGACGTGTACGAGGCCGCGCTGCTCGATGGCGCGACCCGGGTGCAGACGTTCTTCCGGGTCACGCTCCCGTTGCTCTGGGAGACCATCCAGACGGCCTGGGTGTTTCTGGCGATCCTGGCGATGGACGGGTTCCTGCTCGTCTCCACGCTGACCGCGGGCGACTTCGGCGGTGGCCCCGACCACCACAGTGAGGTCATCTCCACGTATCTGATGCGGAACTTCCAGATCTTCAACAAGAGCGGATACGCCTGCGCCATGGGTGTGGTGATGCTTCTGCTCACCCTGATCGTGTCCATCGTCACGCTGCGGGCCAGCCGCCGCGACCGCATCGAATTCTGAGGAGGGGCGCACCATGACCGCTCCCGCGACGCAGCCGCCCGACACCTTGGCAAAGCTCCCGGGCCAGCGCGGCACGGGCACCGGGTTCCGCGACAACAGCCAGGTCGAGGGCAAGACCCTCAACGCCTTTTCGCACGGATTCCTGATCCTCTGGGCGATCATGATCGTGCTGCCGCTGATCTGGATTCTGCTGGGCAACTTCAAGACCGACGCACAGATCAGTGCGAGCGCCTGGGCCTGGCCCAAGGAGTGGAACTTCGACGCCTTCGCGCGCGGCTGGGAGAAGGGCGTCGGGGACTATCTCCTCAACACCGTGATCGTGATGGCGTTCTCCGTCCCGCTCACGATGCTTTTCGGGGCCATGGCCGCGTATGTCATCGCTCGTTATGACTTCGTCGGTAACCGGTTCTTCTACTACTTCTTCGTCGCCGGTTCGATGTTCCCGGTCTTCCTGGCCCTGGTGCCGCTGTACTTCATGGTGGACCGGCTCGGCATGCTGAACACCTATCAGGGCCTGATCCTCGTCTATATCGCGTACTCGATGCCGTTCACGGTGTTCTATCTGCACTCGTTCTTCCGCACCCTGCCGAGCGCGGTGCACGAGGCGGCGGTGATCGACGGGGCTTCGCACACCCGGGTGTTCTTCCAGATCATGCTGCCGATGGCCAAGCCCGGCCTGGTCAGCGTCGGCATCTTCAATGTCCTCGGGCAGTGGAACCAGTACATTCTGCCGCTCACCCTGATGCAGCGGCAGAGCGGCGCGGACCCGGACCGGTCGATGCTCGCGCAGGGCCTGGTGCAGCTGATCAACCAGGGCAATTACGAGACCGACCTGCCCGCCCTGTACGCCGCGATGACGATCTCCATGGTGCCGGTCCTGGTGGTCTATCTCTCCTTCCAGCGGCAGGTGCAGTCCGGGCTCACCGCGGCCACGATCAAGTAACCCGATTTCGACGATCCAGTAACCCCGATAACCCCGATTTCGGAGCCCGGCGCCGCGTCGGCGAGAATCCTCTGGTGAACCCAGCGGAGCGCATCCTCGTCACCGGCGGCGCCGGCTTCATCGGCTCGCACTATGTGCGGGCCCTGGCGGCCGGTCCCGAGCCGCGCCGGGTCACCGTCCTGGATGCCCTGACCTACGCGGGGAACAAGGCCAACCTCGATCTCGGCGGGCCCGAGGTCGAGCTCGTGCACGGGGACGTGTGCGACGCCGGTCTGGTCGACGAGCTGGTCGCGGCGCACGACCAGGTGGTCCACCTGGCCGCCGAGTCGCACGTGGACCGCTCGATCGAGGACGCCGCGCTCTTCGTACGCACCAATGTGCTCGGCACCCAGACCGTGCTCGACGCCGCGCTCCGGCACCGCCGCTCCGTGATCCTGGCCTCCACCGACGAGGTGTACGGCTCCCTCGCGCGCGGCTCCTGGACCGAGAACGCCCCGCTCGCCCCGTCCTCGCCGTACAGCGCGAGCAAGGCCTCCGCCGACCTGCTCGCGCTCGCCCTGCACCGCACCCACGGCCTCGACGTACGCATCACCCGCGCGGCCAATACCTACGGCAGCCACCAGTACCCCGAGAAGATCATCCCGCTGTTCGTGGCCCGCATCCTGAGCGGCGAGGACGTCCCGCTCTACGGCGACGGGCGGCAGGTCCGCGACTGGCTGCATGTCGACGACCACGTCCGCGGCCTCGACCTGGTCCGGCTGCACGGCAGACCCGGCGAGATCTACCACATCGGCGGCACCGCCCAGCTGACCAACCGCGACCTGACGTACCGGCTGCTCGGGCTGCTCGGCGCGGACCGTTCACGGATCGCGTATGTCGCCGATCGCAAGGGCCACGACCAGCGCTACGCCCTCGACGACCGCAAGATCCGCGAGGAGTTGGGTTACCGGCCGCTTCGTGACTTCGACGAGGGCCTGGCGGAGACCGTCGAGTGGTACGTACGCCACCGGGACTGGTGGCGCCCGTCGCTTTCAAGTTCAAGCGCTTGACTTCAAGGGCTTGACGCCGGTCACGGGATCGGGCTGAGCTTAGAGTTCATAAGTTGGATGGAGCCGGGACCCGGTCAAGGGAGACCGCGGCCCGGCAAGGGAGGTCGTCGTGGAGACTCCGGGGTCGCAGTCATCACTGCACCGGGCCAATCTGGAGCGAGTCGTCCGAGCGGTACGGATGGCCGGCTCGCTCACCCAGGCGGAGATCGCCAGGACGACGGGCCTCTCGGCGGCCACCGTCTCCAATATCGTCCGCGAGCTCAAGGGCAGCGGCACGGTCGAGGTCACCCCGACCTCGGCGGGCGGCCGCCGGGCCCGCAGCGTCTCGCTCAGCGGTGACGCGGGCCTGGTCGTCGGCGTCGACTTCGGCCATACGCACCTGCGCGTCGCCATCGGCAACCTCGCCCACCAGGTGGTCGCCGAGGAGTCCGAACCGCTCGACGTGGACGCCTCCGCGGCGCAGGGCCTCGACCGGGCCGAGGAGCTGGTGCTCCGCCTGATCGACTCGACCGGAGTGGACCGCTCCAAGGTCGTCGGCGTCGGCCTCGGCGTGCCCGGACCCATCGACCTGGAGACCGGAACGCTCGGCTCCATCTCCATCCTGCCGGGCTGGCAGGGCACCAAGCCGGGCGAGGAGCTCTCCGCCCGCCTGCGCATGCCGGTGCACGTCGACAACGACGCCAACCTCGGCGCACTCGGCGAGCTGGTCTGGGGGAGCGGGCGCGGAGTGAAGGACCTCGCGTACATCAAGGTCGCCAGCGGCGTAGGCGCCGGGCTCGTGATCGACGGGCGGATCTACCGGGGGCCCGGCGGCACCGCTGGCGAGATCGGGCACATCACGCTCGACGAGTCGGGCCCGGTGTGCCGCTGCGGCAACCGCGGCTGCCTGGAGACCTTCGCGGCGGCGCGGTACGTGCTTCCGCTGCTTGAGCCGAGCCACGGCGCCGGACTGACCATGGAGAAGGTGGTCCGGCTCGCCAAGGAGGGCGACCCGGGCTGCCGGCGCGTGATCGCCGACGTCGGGCGGCACATCGGCTCCGGCGTGGCGAGCCTGTGCAACCTGCTCAACCCCTCGCGGATCGTGCTCGGCGGGGACCTCGCGGACTCCGGCGAGCTGGTGCTCACGCCCATCCGGGAGTCGGTCGGGCGGTACGCGATCCCCAGCGCCGCACGGAAGTTGACGGTGCTTCCGGGCGCGCTCGGGGGCCGGGCCGAGGTGCTGGGCGCGCTGGCGCTCGCGCTCAGCGAGATGGGCGACTCGACGCTGCTGGAGGGCGCGGTGGGGGCCGAGCCCGCCCTCACGTAGCGGACCGGCCGGCGGCGCGGCCTGCCGTTACCGCCGGGTCGAGCCTGCCTTCCCTACCGGATCAAGCCTGCCTTCCCTACCGGATCAAGCCTGCCTTCCCTACCGGATCAAGCCTGCCTTCACTTAGATAACGGATGGCACCGTTGTCATCTCGTTAAGGATTTACTCCTTGACGCTCGCCTGGCGGCCGAGTTGACTTCCAGCCACCTCGGCCGCAACGACGCGGCCTCGTCAGGGAGGCACCCCGTATGGCACCCCGTATGAACGCAATGACGCGCCGCGTCGTCATAGGCACCGCGACGGTTTCCATGGCACTCGCCATGACCGCCTGCGGCAAGGCCGGCGATGGCGAGGGCGGCGGCAGCGGCGGCGACAACAAGACCATTGGTCTGCTCCTTCCGGAGAACAAGACCACGCGCTACGAGACCTTCGACCGCCCGATCATCGAGGGCAAGATCAAGGACCTGTGCGCGGACTGCAAGGTCGACTACAACAACGCCGCGCAGGACACCGAGACCCAGAAGAAGCAGTTCGAGGCGCTGCTCACCAAGGGCGTCAAGGTCATCATTCTCGACTCCGTCGACTACAAGGCCACCAAGTCCTGGGTTAAGCGGGCCAAGGACCAGGGCGTCAAGGTCGTCGCGTACGACCGGCTCGCCGAGGGCCCGCTCGACGCGTACGTCAGCTACGACAACGAGAAGATCGGCCGCCTCCAGGGCGAGGGCCTGGTCAAGGCGCTCGGCGACAAGGCCAAGGACGCCAATGTCGTCATGATCAACGGCTCGCCGACCGACCCGAACGCCCCGCTGTTCAAGAAGGGCGCGCACAGCGTCCTCGACAAGCAGGTCAAGAAGATCGTCTACGAGCAGGACATCCCGGACTGGTCGCCGGACGAGGCCAACAAGAAGATGTCCGCCGCGATCGACGCGCTCGGCAAGGACGGCTTCGACGGCGTCTACTCCGCCAACGACGGCATGGCCGGCGGCATCATCTCCGCCCTCGGCAAGCGTGACGTGGACGTCCCGGTGGGCGGCCAGGACGCCGAACTCGCCGGTCTCCAGCGGATCCTGAGCGGCAAGCAGGCGTTCACGATCTACAAGCAGATCAAGCCGGAGGCCGAGACCACCGCCGAGATCGCCGTCCGCCTGCTCCAGGGCAAGGACTTCACCGACCTCACGCCCACCAAGGTCGACTCCATCAGCGGGGACTTCAAGGGCATCCCGGCGATGCTGTACGACGCGCAGGTCGTGACCAAGGACGACATCGCGGGCACGATCATCAAGGACAAGGTCTACAAGGCGAGCCAGATCTGCACGGCCGAGTTCAAGAAGGCGTGCGCCGACGCGGGCATCAAGTAAGCGTGGCGGGACAGCCGTTGCCCGCGTGCTCGGTTCTGCCCCACGCCCGGGGCCGTCACTGACCGGCGGCCCCGGGACCCCTCAGGCGCAAGCCTTCTAGCCCTAGCACCATCCCGCCTGCAACCAGGCGGTGAAGGAGATGATTCACGTGCCCGCTACGCCCGTGCTGGCGTTGCGTCGGGTCTCCAAGCGGTTCGGCGCCGTTCAGGCGCTCACGGACGTCGACCTGGAGGTCCATGCCGGTGAGGTGGTCGCCCTGGTCGGGGACAACGGCGCCGGCAAGTCCACGCTCGTCAAGACCATTTCAGGCGTTCACCCCATCGATTACGGGACCATCGAATGGGAGGGCAGGCCGGTGCAGATCAACCGGCCGCACGACGCCCAGGACCTCGGAGTCGCCACCGTCTACCAGGACTTGGCGCTCTGCGACAACCTCGATGTCGTCGCCAACCTGTTCCTCGGCACCGAGATGCGCCGCGCCACTGTCCTGGACGAGATCGCGATGGAGAAGCGCGCCAAGGAACTCCTGGACACGCTCTCCATCCGGATCCCCAGCGTCCGCATCCCGGTCGCGGCGCTCTCCGGCGGCCAGCGACAGGTCGTCGCCATCGCCCGTGCCCTGGTCGGCGACCCCAAGGTGGTCATCCTCGACGAGCCCACCGCGGCGCTCGGCGTCGAGCAGACCGCCCAGGTCCTCGACCTGGTGGAGCGGCTGCGCGAGCGCGGCCACGCGGTGATCCTGATCAGCCACAACATGGCCGACGTCCAGGCCGTCGCGGACCGGGTCGCGGTGCTCCGGCTCGGCCGCAACAACGGAGTCTTCGCCGTCGCGGAGACCAGCCACGAAGAGATCATCTCCGCCATCACCGGCGCCACGGACAACGCGGTCACGCGCCGACAGGCCCGTACCGCCGCGAACGGCAACGGCACGAACGGCAACGGCACGAACGGCAACGGTGCGAACGGCACGGTCACGAAGGAGGACGCGAAGTGAGCGACCTCACCAAGCAGTCGACCCCCGTCAGCGACGAGCCCGCCGAGACCGGCGCCGCCCCCGCCCCCGCCCCCGCCGCCGTCGACCCGCGGCTGCTCGTCCGCGAGCAGGGCATCAAGGGCTACTGGACCGAGTTCAGCCGCAAGATCCGCGGCGGTGAGCTCGGCTCGCTGCCCGTCGTCATCGGCCTGATCGTCATCGCGGTGGTGTTCCAGTCGCAGACCGACAGCTTCCTGTCGGCCAGCTCCCTCACGAACATCGCCGTCTTCACCTCCGGCCTCGGCATCATGGCCGTCGGCATCGTCTTCGTGCTGCTGCTCGGCGAGATCGACCTCTCCGTCGGCTCCGTCGCGGGCATGGGCGCCGCCGTGTGGGCCGTGCTCAATGTCAGCAACGGCTGGGGCGATCTGCCGTCGATCCTGGTGGCGATCGCGTCCGGCATGATCATCGGCGCCCTGCACGGCTTCTTCTTCGCCAAGGTGGGTGTGCCCGCCTTCGTCGTCACCCTAGCCGGGTTCCTCGGCTGGAGCGGCCTGCAGATCTGGCTGATGGGCCAGGAAGGCTCCATCAACACGCCCGAAGGCGGCCTCGTCGCCAAGCTCACCGGCTACTACTTCGAGGACAAGGCCGCCGCGTACGCCCTCGCGCTCATCGCCCTCGTCGCGTACGCCGCCTCGCAGCTCCTCGACGCCAAGCGCCGCAAGGCCGCCGGACTGCTCTCCCGCCCGCTCGGCGAGATCGTCACCCGCACGGCCCTGCTCGCGGTCCTGGTTCTCGCCGCCGCGTACGTCCTCAACGAGCGCGAGGGCTCCCGCGGTCTGCCGCTCGCCCTGGTGCTCTTCCTGGCCGTCCTGGTGATCGCGGACTTCGTGGCCCGCCGCACCACCTTCGGCCGCCAGGTCTTCGCGGTCGGCGGCAACGCCGAGGCCGCGCGCCGGGCCGGTATCAACGTCGACCGGATCCGGATCACGGTCTTCGCGATCTCCGGCATGCTGGCCGCCTTCGGCGGGCTCTTCATCGCCTCGCTCGCGGGCGGCGCGACCAAGAACCTCGGCGCCGGTAACACCCTGATGCTGGTCATCGCCGCCGCGGTGATCGGCGGCACCAGCCTCTTCGGCGGCCGCGGCAAGGTCTGGTCCGCGCTGCTCGGCATGCTGGTGCTCCAGTCCATCCAGCAGGGCCTCAACCTGCTCGGCATGGCCAGCGAGATCCAGTACATGATCACGGGTGCGGTGCTGCTCGCCGCCGTCGTGATCGACTCGGTCTCGCGCCGCACCCAGAAGACCGCGGGACGTACGTAGCGGGGCTCGTCCTCCGACGCCGGGCGGGCCTGACTGCGGTCGGGCCCGCCCGGCGTACGCGTGCGCACGTACCGCCTGGCGCACGCGTACGCATGTACGGCCTAACGGGTGGAGTACCCGGCGGCGGGCCGTGGAAGCGGAACATTAGACTCGACAGACCCGGCACAGCTCGAACAGCTCGACCGAACCACAGAACCTAGGGAGGCACGGGTGGCTTTGCTGACCCGTATCAAGGGGCCGCGCGATCTGGACCGCCTCAGCCACGAGGAGCTGCTGCAGCTGGCGGCGGAGATCCGGACCTTCCTCGTCGACGCCGTCGCCAAGACCGGCGGCCACCTGGGCCCCAACCTCGGTGTCGTCGAGCTCACGATCGCCCTGCACCGCGTCTTCGACTCCCCGAACGACAAGGTGCTGCTCGACACCGGCCACCAGTCCTACGTGCACAAGCTGCTCACCGGTCGGCAGGACTTCTCGAAGCTGCGCGCCAAGGGCGGCCTGTCCGGCTACCCCTCGCGCGCCGAGTCCGAGCACGACGTGATCGAGAACAGCCACGCCTCCACGGTCCTCGGCTGGGCGGACGGCCTCGCCAAGGCCAACGAGGTGCTCGGCAAGGACGACCACGTGGTGGCCGTGATCGGCGACGGCGCCCTCACCGGCGGCATGGCCTGGGAGGCCCTGAACAACATCGCGGCCGCCAAGGACCGCCCCCTGGTCATCGTCGTCAACGACAACGAGCGCTCGTACGCCCCCACCATCGGCGGACTTGCCAACCACCTGGCGACGCTGCGCACCACCGACGGCTACGAGCGCTTCCTGGCCCGGGGCAAGGACATCCTGGAACGCACCCCGGTCGTCGGCAGGCCCCTCTACGAGACGCTGCACGGCGCCAAGAAGGGCCTGAAGGACTTCATCGCGCCGCAGGGCATGTTCGAGGACCTGGGCCTGAAGTACGTCGGCCCGATCGACGGCCATGACATCGAGGCCCTGGAGTCCGCGCTGGCCCGCGCCAAGCGCTTCGGCGGCCCGGTGATCGTGCACTGCCTCACCGAGAAGGGCCGCGGCTACCAGCCCGCCGTGCAGGACGAGGCGGACCGCTTCCACGCCGTCGGCGTCATCCACCCGGACACCGGCCTGCCGGTCTCGGCCTCCGGCGCCGACTGGACCTCCGTCTTCGGCGACGAGATGGTCCAGCTGGGCAAGGAGCGCAAGGACATCGTGGCGATCACGGCGGCGATGCTCCAGCCGGTCGGCCTGAAGAAGTTCGCCAAGCAGTTCCCCGACCGGGTCTACGACGTCGGCATCGCGGAGCAGCACGGCGCCGTGTCGGCGGCGGGCCTGGCGACCGGCGGCCTGCACCCGGTCTTCGCGGTGTACGCGACGTTCCTGAACCGCGCCTTCGACCAACTCCTCATGGACGTGGCCCTGCACAAGTGCGGAGTCACCTTCGTCCTCGACCGGGCCGGGGTCACCGGAACCGACGGCGCCTCGCACAACGGCATGTGGGACATGTCGATCCTGCAGTGCGTGCCGGGCCTGCGCCTGGCCGCCCCGCGCGACGCCCAGGAGCTCCGCGCCCAGCTGCGCGAGGCCGTCGACGTCGACGACGCGCCCACGGTGGTCCGTTACTCCAAGGGCCTGGTCGGCCCAGCCGTCCCGGCGGTCGGCAAGGTCGGCGGCATGGATGTGCTGCGCCACTCGCGCGCGCAGCAGCCGGACGTCCTGCTCGTCTCGGTCGGCGCCCTCGCGCCGATGTGCCTGGACGTCGCGAAGCTCCTGGACAAGCAGGGCATTTCCACGACCGTGGTCGACCCGCGCTGGGTCAAGCCGGTCGACGAGGCGCTCGCGCCGCTCGCCGAGAAGCACCGCGTGGTGGTCACGGTCGAGGACAACGGCCGTGCGGGCGGCGTCGGTTCGGCCATCGCGCAGGCCCTGCGGGACGCGGGCGTGGACGTGCCGCTGCGGGACTTCGGCATCCCGCCGCGCTTCCTCGACCACGCCTCGCGCAAGGAGGTCATGGCGGAGATCGGCCTGACCGCCCCGGACATCGCCCGCCAGGTCACCGGCCTGGTCTCGAAGCTGGACGGCCGCTACGGCGACGCGGCGGCCCGGGACACGGTGGAACCGGCCCGCGACTGACGGCTCGGCCGCGTGGGGCGGGTGCTGGGGTTTCTTTCTTCCCCAGCCCCGCCCCTTCCCGCTGTATCCGACATGCGGCTAACGCCGCGTGGCAGGGAGCGCTGCCCCCTGCACCCCCGCTCCTCAAACGCCGGAGGGGCTGTTTCATGGCCCGTACACGGTCCGCGGCCCCACGCACTCCGCGCCCAACGCCCCCACCCTGCGCCGCAGTTCACGGTCGGCGGTGACGACGACACAGGCCCGTCCGGCGTCGGCGGCCGCCTCGCCGACCACGGTCACGATCCGGTCGTCCCCGCTGCCTTCGGCCGCCACGACCCGTACCCCGTCGACGGATTCGACGCCCCGGGCCGCCCCCTCGACGACCAGGACGACCTCCAATGGTCCAGGATGTCCGGGAATGCCCTCGGCCGCGTGCGGCACGAGCTGGTCCCGTAGCCGCTCGACGGCGGCGCGCCGGTCCTTCCACCAGCCGTCGGGCACGGAACCGATGGTGTTGGCGGCGTCTACGACGAGGAGGGTGTGCATGGGCCCATTGTCCGGTGCGCCGTGCGTACGGCAGAACGGGCCGCACCGGAAGCCCAAGCTTCCCGTACGGCCCGTCCGTTCAGGCGTGGAGGCGACGCGTCACGCCGGAACCGAGGCGACCCCCGGCTCCAGGAACCGCTTCCCGTTCACCCGCTCGCTGACGCCCTGCCGGTCCAGGTACGGCGTGATGCCGCCCAGGTGGAACGGCCAGCCCGCACCGGTGATCAGGCACAGGTCGATGTCCTGGGCCTCGGCGACGACGCCCTCGTCCAGCATCAGGCCGATCTCCTGCGCCACGGCGTCCAGGACGCGGTCGCGCACCTGCTCCTCCGTCAGGACGCTGTCGCCCTGCTTGAGGAGCGCCGCGACCTCCGGGTCCAGCTCCGGCTTCCCGCTGTCGTAGACGTAGAAGCCGCGCTTGCCCGCGTCCACGACGGCCTTCAGGTTCGGGGACACCTTGAAGCGGTCCGGGAACGCGCGGTTCAGGGTCTCCGAGACGTGCAGGCCGATCGCCGGGCCGACCAGCTCGAGCAGCACCAGCGGTGACATCGGCAGGCCGAGCGGCTCGACGGCCTTCTCGGCGACGGCCACCGGGGTGCCCTCGTCGATGACGTTCTGGATCTCGCCCATGAAGCGGGTCAGGATGCGGTTCACGACGAACGCCGGGGCGTCCTTCACGAGCACCGCGGTCTTCTTCAGCTTCTTCGCCACACCGAAGGCCGTGGCCAGCGAGGCGTCATCGGTCTGCTCGCCTCGTACGATCTCGAGCAGCGGAAGCACGGCCACCGGGTTGAAGAAGTGGAAGCCGACGACCCGCTCGGGGTGCTTCAGCTTCGACGCCATCTCGGAGACCGAGAGCGACGAGGTGTTGGTCGCCAGGATCGCGTGTGCCGGGGCGACCGCCTCGACCTCCGCGAACACCTGCTGCTTGACGCCCATCTCCTCGAAGACGGCCTCGATGACGAAGTCCGCGTCCGCGAAGCCCTCGGCCTTGTCCAGGACGCCGGTCACCAGGGCCTTGAGCCGGTTGGCCTTGTCCTGGTTGATGCGGCCCTTGCCGAGCAGCTTGTCGATCTCGCCGTGGACGTACGAGACACCCTTGTCGATACGCTCCTGGTCGATGTCGGTCAGGACGACCGGCACCTCGAGGCGGCGCAGGAACAGCAGCGCGAGCTGGCTGGCCATCAGACCGGCGCCGACCACACCGACCTTGCTGACCGGGCGCGCCAGGTCCTTGGACGGGGCACCGGCCGGGCGCTTGGCGCGCTTCTGCACCAGGTTGAACGCGTAGATGCCGCTGCGCAGTTCGCCACCCATGATCAGGTCCGCGAGCGCCTGGTCCTCGGCGTCGTAACCGGCCTGCAGGTCGCCGCTCTTGGCGGCCTCGATGATGTCGAGCGCGCGGTACGCGGCCGGAGCGGCGCCGTGCACCTTGCCGTCCGCGATGGACCGGCCCTTGGCGACGGCCTGGTCCCAGGCCTCGCCGCGGTCCACCTCGGGGCGCTCGACCGTCACGTCACCCTTGAGGACGTTCGCGGTCCACACCAGGGACTGCTCGAGGAAGTCCGCGCCCTCGAAGATCGCGTCCGCGATGCCGAGGTCGAAGACCTGCTGGCCCTTGAGCTGCTTGTTCTGGTTCAGCGAGTTCTCGATGATGACCGAGACGGCCTTCTCGGCGCCGATCAGGTTCGGAAGCAGCGCGCAGCCGCCCCAGCCCGGCACCAGGCCGAGGAAGACCTCGGGCAGCGAGAACGCCGGGATGGCCTTCGAGACCGTCCGGTACGAGCAGTGCAGACCGGCCTCGACGCCGCCGCCCATGGCCGCGCCGTTGTAGTACGCGAACGTCGGCACGGCGAGCCCGGCGAGGCGCTTGAAGACGTCGTGGCCGCCCTTGCCGATGGCCAGCGCCTCGTCGTGCGCCTTGAGCAGCTCGACGCCCTTGAGGTCGGCGCCGACGGCGAAGATGAACGGCTTACCGGTGAGACCGACACCGACGATGGCGCCCTCGGACGCCTCCTTCTCCACCTGGTCGATGGCCGCGTTGAGGTTCGCGAGCGACTGCGGCCCGAAGGTGGTCGGCTTGGTGTGGTCCAGGCCGTTGTCCAGCGTGATCAGGGCGAACTTGCCCGCGCCGTACGGCAGATCGAGGTGGCGTACGTGCGCCTGCGTCACGACCTCGTCCGGGAACAGCTCGGCCGCACCCTTCAACAGTTCAGTGGTGGTGGTGCTCACTTGGTGCCTCCGGCGTCCTTGTGGTGCGGGTTCTCCCAGATGACCGTGGCGCCCATGCCGAAGCCGACACACATGGTCGTGAGGCCGTAGCGGACCTCCGGCTGCTCCTCGAACTGCCGCGCCAGCTGCGTCATCAGGCGTACGCCGGAGGAGGCGAGCGGGTGGCCGTACGCGATGGCGCCGCCGTACTGGTTGACGCGCGCGTCGTCGTCCGCGATGCCGTAGTGCTCGAGGAAGGCGAGCACCTGCACCGCGAAGGCCTCATTGATCTCGAAGAGCCCGATGTCGCCAATCCCCAGGCCCGCCTTGGCAAGCGCCTTCTCGGTAGCGGGAATCGGACCGTAGCCCATGACCTCGGGCTCGACACCCGCGAAGGCGTACGACACGAGCCGCATCTTGACCGGCAGGTTGTTCTCGCGGGCGAAGTCCTCGGACGCGATGATCGAGGCGGTGGCACCGTCGTTGAGCCCGGCGGCGTTACCGGCCGTGACGCGGCCGTGGGTACGGAACGGCGTCTTCAGACCCTCGAGGTTCTCCAGGGTCGTCCCCGGCCGCATCGGCTCATCGGCGGTGGCGAGACCCCAACCGGTCTCACCGGCCTCCTCGTTTGTCCGCCGCACCGAGATCGGCACGAGATCCTGCTGGATCTTGCCGTTGGCGTACGCCTTGGCGGCCTTCTCCTGCGAGCGGACCGCGTACTCGTCGGCGCGGCGCTTGGTGATGCTCGGGTAGCGGTCGTGCAGGTTCTCCGCGGTCATGCCCATGAACAGGGCCGACTCGTCGACGAGCTTCTCGCTCACGAACCGCGGGTTCGGGTCGACGCCCTCGCCCATGGGGTGGCGCCCCATGTGCTCGACACCACCGGCAATGACGGCGTCGTACGCGCCGAAGGCGATGGAACCGGCGGTGGACGTGACGGCCGTGAGGGCGCCCGCGCACATCCGGTCGATCGAGTAGCCGGGGACCGACTGCGGCAGCCCGGCGAGGATGCCCGCGGTGCGGCCCAGGGTCAGGCCCTGGTCGCCGATCTGCGTGGTGGCGGCGATGGCCACCTCGTCGATCTGGGCGGGGTCGAGGTTCGGGTTGCGGCGCAGCAGCTCCCGGATGGACTTCACGACGAGATCGTCGGCGCGGGTCTCGTGATAGATGCCCTTCGGGCCCGCCTTGCCGAACGGGGTGCGGACGCCGTCGACGAAGACGACGTCCCTGACGGTACGAGGCACGATGGCTCTCCTCCAGGGGTGCGGGATCGCTGCCGCTGGGCGTGCTCCGGCGGCTACCCTGCTTATGCTACTTGCCGGTAACTCCTTGGAACAGGCCCCCCGCCCGGAGCGGCGAACGTCACACGGCACCAACAGCCGCGTACGGCAACGATCAGCCCGTCCGGCGTTTGAGGACGAGCGCGTTCAGCGCGTTATCTGCGGCGGGGGTCCGGGGGCGGCAGCCCCCGAAGCCGCTGCAAGCTGTCGGGAAGGGGCGGGTAGGGGAAAACCCCTCAGGCCGAGGCCGACCCCAACGCCTCCACCAACGCAGGCGTGACCTGCTCGATCTGCCACCCACGAGCCCCGTACTCCCGCAGCACCTCACCCACCGACTCCGCCGAAACCTCCGCCGGGGGCTCCCAGCACAGACGGCGCACCGTGTCGGGCGTGATCAGGTTCTCCTGCGGCATGTTGAGCCGCTCCGCGAGCTCCGAGACCGCCGCGCGCGCCGCGGAGAGCCGGGCCGCGGCCGCCGGGTCGCGGTCGGCCCAGGCGCGCGGCGGGGGCGGACCCGCCTGCGGCTGGCTCGGCTGCGGAAGCTCCGTGTCCGGCAGCACCTTGGCCCGGTCGACGGCGGCCTGCCACTGTTCGAGCTGACGGCGGCCCGCGCGGCCGAACCCGTTCAGGCGGGCGAGGGCGTGCGCGTTCGGCGGCATCGCGAGCGCCGCCTCCACGATCGCGGCGTCCCCGAGCACCTTGCCCGGCGAGACATCGCGGCGCTGGGCGACCCGGTCCCGCGTGTTCCACAGCTCGCGCACGACGGCCATCTGGCGCCGCCGCCGCACCTTGTGCATCCCGGAGGTACGCCGCCAGGGGTCCTTGCGCGGCGCCGGCGGCTCGGCCGAGGCGATGGCGTGGAACTCCTCGTGGGCCCAGCCGAGTTTGCCCTGCCGGTCGAGCTCTTCCTCCAGGGCGTCGCGCAGGTCGACGAGCAGCTCCACGTCGAGCGTGGCGTAGCGCAGCCAGGGCTCGGGCAGTGGCCGGGTCGACCAGTCGACCGCGGAGTGCCCCTTCTCGAGTACGTATCCGAGCACCGACTCGACCATCGCGCCGAGCCCCACCCGCGGGAACCCGGCGAGCCGCCCGGCCAGCTCGGTGTCGAAGATTCGGGACGGCACCATGCCTATGTCACGCAGACACGGCAGGTCCTGAGTGGCCGCGTGCAGCACCCACTCCGCGTCAGCGATGGCGTCATTGAGCCCGGTCAGATCCGGACACGCGATCGGGTCGATCAGCGCGGACCCGGAACCCTCCCGGCGCATCTGCACCAGATAGGCGCGCTGGCCATAGCGATAGCCGGAGGCACGCTCGGCATCCACGGCGACGGGTCCGCTTCCGGCGGCGAAGGCGGCCACCACCTCGGCGAGTGAGGATTCGTCGGCAACCACATCGGGGATGCCCTCGCACGGCTCGAGCAAGGGGATCGGCGACGCCTTGGCCTGAAGGCCGCCGTCGTCCGGAGGGGCGCCCCCGGTGGTTCGCAGTGATCTGTCTGCTGCGGTCTCTTGGGCGTCGGTCACCTGTCAAGAGTATCTGCACGGTGGGACGGCTGACCTGCACTCTTGCCTGAATCGGTGGCTGACCTGCGAAAACCCGTCCCGGCCCGGCTCACCGTTTCGTGGTGCTTCGCACTCGCATGTGCCTTCGGTGTGCCCGATCCGGTGACCTTTATCCGATCGATGAGGTCCGATCGAAGTCGGTGACGGATGGCTGCCGTGGGCCCCACTGGGGCTGCTGTGGCGTCGTCATGATCGCGGTCCCTCCTCGACGAGCGAGGCAGGCACCTCCGATTTCCGGTGCAACGTCAAGACTACGCCGGGCGGTTCCCGGTATCTGCGCATGCAGGCCGCCCGTCGACGGAACGTTCCGTCGACGGGCGGTGTGGTGGTGTAAATCGGTCAGTGGATGATTCCGGTACGCAGGGCTACGGCCACCATGCCCGCTCGGTCGCCGGTGCCGAGCTTGCGTGCGATGCGGGCGAGGTGGCTCTTCACGGTGAGGGCGGACAGGCCCATCGAGACGCCGATCGCCTTGTTGGACTGGCCCTCCGCCACCAGCCGCAGCACCTCCACTTCCCGTCCCGACAGCTCGCGGTAGCCGCCCGGGTGGCTCGGGGCGCCCGGGGGACGGCGGTGCATACGGGCCGCCGCCGCACCGATGGGGGCGGCGCCGGGGCGGGTGGGGAGCCCGACGTTGGTGCGGGTGCCGGTGACGACGTAGCCCTTGACGCCGCCCGCGAGGGCATTGCGTACGGCACCGATGTCGTCGGCGGCGGAGAGGGCCAGGCCGTTGGGCCAGCCCGCGGCTCGGGTCTCGGAGAGCAGGGTGAGGCCCGAACCGTCGGGCAGGTGGACATCGGCGACACAGATGTCGCGCGGGTTGCCGATGCGGGGACGGGCCTCGGCGATGGAGGACGCCTCGATGACGTCACGTACTCCAAGGGCCCAGAGGTGGCGGGTGACGGTGGAACGGACGCGCGGGTCCGCCACGACGACCATGGCGGTCGGCTTGTTCGGGCGGTAGGCGACCAGGCTTGCGGGCTGCTCGAGGAGAACGGACACCAGGCCTCCTGGGAAGGGCGGGACGGGACCGGCTCGGGGATGAAGCCGGGACGAACCGTGCTTTCAAGGTCACAGAGTCCTTCGGCAGCAAAGCTGCGGGCCTTTAGCGAATGATCACGATTTAGTGAGGGTCAATCCGGGAAAACCGGTGCAATTCGGACGCGCGATCGATCATCCGAAGATCGCCCGGAGTGAGCGGGGAGCGCGCGGGGAGCGAGCCGGATCGGCCGGAGCGCCCGGAGTTCAAGGGCCCCGGAGTCCTGCGGTCCGGGACCCGGAAGTCAGCTCGCCGCGCCGCGCACCCGTATTGCGTACGTCGTCAACGCGCGGTCGGAGTCGACCCGCGAGGGCCGGTCCGCTCAGCTCGAGCGCGGGCCCCGCCGCTGCGGCAGGGTGACCACCGAGGCGTCCGTCGGCCCCGACGGCGGCAGGCCCGCGATCTGGCAGAGCAGGTCGCACCAGGCGGCGAGGTGCGCCGCGGTGTCCGGCGCCCCGCCGTGGACCTCGCGCGGGGTCCAGGACGCCCGGATCTCGATCTGCGAGGCCGGTGGGCGCTGCGACAGACCGCCGAAGTAGTGCGAAGAGGCGCGCGTGACGGTGCCGCTGGCCTCCTCGTACGGCAGGCCGCGGCCCTGGAGCGCGCCGGTCAGCCAGGACCAGCAGACCTCCGGAAGCAGCGGGTCCGCGGCCATCTCCGGCTCCAGCTCCGCGCGGATCAGGGTGACGAGGCGGAACGTTCCCTGCCACGCCTCGTGCCCGGCCGGATCGTGGAGCAGCACAAGACGGCCGTCCGCCAGGTCCTCGTCGTCCTCGACGACGGCCGCCTCCAGGGCGTACGCGTACGGGGCGAGCCGCTTGGGCGCGCGGGTCTGCTCGATCTCGATCTCCGGCCGTGATACGGCCGTACGCAGCCCCTCCACGGCCGTGCGGAACGGGAGTGGTACGGCCTCGGCCGCCGTGTTCCCCTCCGTACCGTCCATCCCTTCAGCACCCTCCGCGAGTTGTCCCTGCGCCGCAGCCATGCGGGGAAGGTTAAGGGGAACCGGGCGTTCGCGCAGGGAAGGACACCCGGTTCCCGGCCGGGCACTTCGCGGCGCGTGCGAGACTTTCGGTTGTGAGTGCCAACAGCCGCCCGACGGGCCCCCAGCAGACCTCCGCCACCGACACCGACACGGTCGAGAACTCCGCCTTTCTCAGGGCCTGTCGGCGCGAGCCCGTGCCGCACACCCCGGTGTGGTTCATGCGGCAGGCGGGGCGCTCGCTGCCCGAGTACCGCAAGGTGCGCGAGGGCATCGCGATGCTGGACTCCTGCATGCGGCCGGAGCTGGTCACCGAGATCACCCTCCAGCCGGTACGGCGGCACGGCGTGGACGCCGCGATCTACTTCAGCGACATCGTCGTACCCCTGAAGGCCATCGGCATCGACCTCGACATCAAGCCGGGCGTCGGGCCGGTCGTCGAGAACCCGGTGCGCTCGCGCGCCGACCTGGAGCGGCTGCGGGACCTCACGCCCGAGGACGTCTCGTACGTCACCGAGGCGATCGGCATGCTCACGCGTGAACTCGGGTCCACGCCGCTGATCGGCTTCGCGGGCGCGCCCTTCACCCTCGCGAGCTACCTCGTCGAGGGCGGTCCGTCGCGCAATCACGAGCACACCAAGGCGCTGATGTACGGCGACCCGCGGCTGTGGGCCGATCTGCTCGACCGGCTCGCCGAGATCACCGGTGCCTTCCTGAAGGTGCAGATCGAGGCGGGGGCGAGCGCGGTGCAGCTCTTCGACTCCTGGGTGGGCGCGCTCGCCCCGGCCGATTACCGCCGCTCGGTGCTTCCGGCCTCCGCGAAGGTCTTCGACGCGGTGGCCGGGTACGGCGTGCCGCGCATCCACTTCGGGGTCGGCACCGGCGAGCTGCTCGGGCTGCTCGGCGAGGCCGGTGCCGACGTGGTGGGCGTCGACTGGCGGGTGCCGCTCGACGAGGCGGCCCGGCGGGTCGGGCCCGGCAAGGCGCTCCAGGGCAACCTCGACCCGGCCGTGCTGTTCGCCGGACAGCAGGCCGTCGAGGCCAAGGCGGACGAGGTGCTCGCCGCGGCCGCCGGTCTCGAGGGCCATGTCTTCAACCTCGGCCACGGGGTGCTCCCGACGACCGAGCCGGATGCGCTGACGCGGCTCGTGGAGTACGTCCACGAGAAGACCGTCGGCTGAGGCGAGAAGACCGTCGGCTGGCCGACTAACTAGCCGACCAAGGGGCATCCGTCACGTCGGCCCGGTCGCGGGAACCTTGGCCGAAAGTCGCTGCTCACCCCGCCTCCCGCACCGCCGTCACCGCCTTCCGGGCCGCCACCAGGACCGGGTCCCAGACCGGCGAGAACGGCGGGGCGTACCCGAGGTCGAGGGCGGTCATCTGCTCCACCGTCATCCGTGCGGTGAGCGCCACCGCCGCGATGTCCACGCGCTTGCCCGCGCCCTCCCGGCCGACGATCTGCACCCCGAGCAGGCGGCCGGTGCGGCGCTCGGCGAGCATCTTCACCGTCATCGGGTCGGCGCCCGGGTAGTACCCGGCGCGGCTGGTCGACTCGATGGTCACCGTGACGTACTGCAGGCCCGCCGCCCGAGCGTCCTTCTCGCGCAGCCCGGTGCGGGCGATCTCCAGGTCGCAGACCTTGCTCACCGCCGTACCGACCACGCCCGGGAACGTCGCATAGCCGCCGCCGACGCCGGAGCCGATGACCTGGCCGTGCTTGTTGGCGTGCGTGCCGAGCGCGATGTGCCGCTCGCGGCCCGAGACCAGCTCAAGGACCTCGACGCAGTCGCCGCCCGCCCAGATGTTGTCGTGGCCGCGCACGCGCAGCGCCTGGTCGGTGAGCAGCCCGCCGTGCTCGCCAAGGGGCAGGCCCGCGTCCCTGGCCAGGGCGGTCTCGGGGCGGACGCCGATGCCGAGGACGACCACGTCCGCCGGGTACTCGGCGTCGTCCGTGGCCACCGCGCGGACCCGGCCTCCCCCAAGCTCTCGGCTTCGCTCGAGCAGGGAGGTGCCCCCTTCGCCGGTGAGGATCTTGGTGACCTCGGTGTCGTTGACCATCTCGATGCCCATGCCGGTCATCGCTTCGTGCACCAGGCGGCCCATGTCCGGGTCGAGCGTGTTCATCGGTTCGGCGCCGCGGTTGACCATCGTGACCGCGTACCCGCGGTTCGTCAGGGCCTCCGCCATCTCCACGCCGATATAGCCCGCGCCGACCACGACCGCGCGCCGCCCCTCGGTGTCGCCCAGCGTGTCGAGGAGGTCCTGGCCGTCGTCCAGGGTCTGCACGCCGTGCACGCCCGGGGCGTCCATGCCGGGCAGTGGTGGGCGGATGGGGCGGGCGCCGGTGGCGATCACGAGTTTGTCGTACGTCGTCCAGGACTCGGCACCCGACTCCAGGTCACGCGCGAGGACCCGGTGCCCGGGCACGTCGAGCCGGACCACCTCCGTACGCATCCGCAGGTCGATGTCGCGGGCGCGGTGCTGCTCCGGCGTCCGCGCGATGAGGGCTTCCCGCTCCGGCACGTCCCCGCCCACCCAGTACGGGATGCCGCAGGCGGAGTACGAGGTGAAGTGCCCGCGCTCGAACGCGACGATCTCCAACGCGTCCGGGCCCTTGAGCCTGCGTGCCTGGGACGCGGCCGACATCCCCGCCGCGTCGCCGCCGATGACCACCAGTCGTTCGCTCATGCCCGCCACGCTACGACCGGGCGCCGACAACTGGGCGGTGAGCGTTCCGTTTTCCGGCTACTCCCGCAGGTGCGGGCCCGTACCGGTCGCGTTCGGGCCCCGTACCGAATCTGAGAGGCTGGACGCATGCGCGAAGCGGACACACGTACGAGCAAGGGGCAGGGCCGCGCCGAGCGGGCCGTCGTCATCGGCGGCGGCATCGCCGGACTCGCCGCCGCCCACCGGCTGCTCGGCACCGGGGCCCGCGTGACCCTGCTCGAGGCCTCCGACCGGCTCGGCGGCAAGCTGCACGCGGGCGAGATCGAGGGCGTCCGCGTCGACCTCGGCGCCGAGTCGATGCTCGCCCGCCGCCCCGAGGCCGTGACCCTTGCCCGCGAGGTCGGCCTGGCCGAAGCGCTGCAGCCGCCCGCCACCGCGAGCGCCGCGCTGTGGACCCGGGGTCGGCTCCGCCCGATGCCCAAGGGCCACGTCATGGGCGTACCTGGCGACGCCGACGCGCTCTCCGGAGTCCTCTCCGAGGAGGGCCTGCGCCGGATCGAGCGCGAGCCCGAACTGCCGCCCGCCGAGATCGGCGAGGACATCGCGGTCGGTGAGTACGTCGCCGCCCGGGTCGGGCACGAGGTCGTCGACCGCCTCGTGGAGCCGCTGCTCGGCGGGGTGTACGCGGGCGACGCGTACCGCCTGTCGCTGCGCATGGCCGTGCCCCAGCTGTACGAGGCCGCGCGCACATACGGCTCGCTGCTCGAGGGCGTACGGGCCATTCAGGAACGGGCCGCGCGGAACGCGCAGACCGGGCCCGTCTTCATGGGCATCGAGGGCGGCATCGGGCGCCTGCCGCTCGCCGTCGCGGAGTCCCTGGGCACGCGTGGCGCCGATATCCGGCTGCACGCGCGCGTGCAGGAGCTCCGGCGGACGGCGGCCGAGGGCGGTGCCGCCCGCTGGCGGGTCGTCACGGCCGACGGGCGGACCCTCGACGCCGACACCGTCGTGGTCGCGCTGCCCGCCCCGGCGGCCGCCGCCCTGCTCGCCGCCGAGTCGCCCGGCGCCGCCGCCGAGCTGCGCACCGTCGAGTACGCCTCCATGGCCCTGATGACCCTCGCCTACCGGCGCCGCGATGTGCGTCTGCCCGAAGGCAGCGGATTTCTGGTGCCGCCCGTGGACGGGCACACCATCAAGGCGTCCACGTTCGCCTCACAGAAGTGGGGCTGGATCGCCGCCGCGGACCCGGACCTGTTCGTGCTCCGTACTTCTGTAGGGCGGTACGGCGAACAGGCGGTCCTCGCGCGTGCGGACGGCGAGCTCGTCGACGTATCGCGGCACGATCTGCGCGAGGCCACCGGCCTGGACGCGCGTCCGGTCGCGGCCCGCGTGACCCGCTGGAACGACGGCCTGCCGCAGTACCCGGTCGGGCACCACGCGCGCGTGGCGCGGATCCGTGAGTACGTAGAAAAGCTGCCGGGGCTCGCGGTGTGCGGCGCGGCATACGACGGCGTCGGCATCCCGGCCTGCATCGCGAGCGCGTACGCCGCCGTGGACGGGCTGCGAGGGGACCGCCACGGACTAGATCAGCTCAGGGAGAACCCGGTGCAGAGTCTGCACGGCGGCGCGGGAGAATAGCCCCATGAGTGACGACGCCCCCGCCAAGGCCCCCAACGCAGGCAAGAAGGCCAAGGACCTCAACGAGGTCATCCGCTACACGCTGTGGTCCGTCTTCAAGCTTCGGGACGTGCTCCCTGAGGACCGTGCCGGTTACGCGGACGAGGTCCAGGAGCTCTTCGACCAGCTCGCCGCCAAGGACATCACCATCCGCGGCACGTACGACGTGTCCGGTCTGCGTGCCGACGCCGACCTCATGATCTGGTGGCACGCCGAGACCAGCGACGAACTGCAGGAGGCATACAACCTCTTCCGCCGCACCAAGCTGGGCCGCGCCCTGGAGCCGGTCTGGTCGAACATGGCGCTGCACCGCCCCGCCGAGTTCAACAAGTCGCACATCCCGGCCTTCCTGGCCGACGAGACGCCGCGCAACTACGTCTCGGTGTACCCCTTCGTGCGCTCGTACGACTGGTACCTGCTGCCGGACGAGGAGCGCCGCGCGATGCTCGCCGACCACGGCAAGATGGCGCGCGGCTTCCCGGACGTGCGGGCCAACACGGTGGCGTCGTTCTCGCTCGGCGACTACGAGTGGATCCTCGCCTTCGAGGCGGACGAGCTGTACCGGATCGTGGACCTGATGCGGCACCTGCGCGGCTCCGAGGCGCGCCGCCACGTCCGCGAGGAGGTGCCGTTCTACACCGGCCGCCGCAAGAGCGTCGCCGAACTGGTCGCCGGGCTGGCCTGAGTTCAGGGACGGCCTGCCGGGCCTGCCTACGGCTTGGGCTCCGCGCGCGGTGCGCACGCCGCCTTGTGGTCCGGCAGTCGGCCCGGCAGCCGGCCCTTCAGGAGGTACGCCTCCACGTGCCCGTTGACGCAGCGGTTCGCGCCGCCCGCGAGCCCGTGCGTGCCCGCGTCCCGCTCCGTCACCAGGGCCGAACCCGGCAGCCTGCGGTGCAGATCGAGCGCGCCCCGGTACGGCGTCGCCGCGTCCCGCTCGGCGGCCAGGATCAGCGTGGGCGGCAGCGTGCCCGGCACGGCGCCCACGTCGACCGGCTGCTGCCGGGGCGCGGGCCAGTAGGCACACGGCAGGTTCATCCAGGCGTTGTCCCAGGTCTCGAACGGGGCGATGCGGGCGAGCCGGGAGTTGTCCCGGTCCCAGGTCGCGAAGTCCTCCGGCCAGGGCGCGTCGTTGCACTCGACGGCGGTGTAGACGGCGTTGCTGTTCTCGGCGTCGGCCGCACCCTCCAGGTCCGGCGCGGCCTGCTCGGTCAGTGGCTTCGGGTCGCCCTTCAGATAGGCGGCCAGCGCCTGCGCCCGCTTGGGCCAGACCTTGTCGTTGTAGCCGGCCTTCAGAAACGCGCTCTGCAGCTGCGCGGGCCCCACCTTGCCGCCGGCCGGCCGGTGCGCGAGCTCGGCCCGCACCCGCGCGTAGTTCTGCGCCACTTTCTCGGGCGTCGCGCCCAGGTGGTAGGTCGCGTCGTGCCGGGCGACCCAGGCGCGGAAGTCGGCCCAGCGGGCCTCGAAGGCGAGCGACTGTTCCAGGTTGTTGCGGTACCAGATCTGCGCGGGGTCCGGATTGACCGCCGAGTCGAAGACCATCCGCCGCACGTGCGCGGGGAAGAGCGTCGCGTACACGGCGCCGAAGTAGGTGCCGTACGAGGCGCCCATGAACGTCAGCCTCCGCTCGCCCAGGGCGGCCCGCAGGACATCCAGATCGCGGGCGTTGTTGAGGGACGTGAAGTGCGGCAGCCGGTCGCCCGCGTTGCGGGCACAGCCGCGCGCGTACGCCTTCGCGAGCGCGATGCGCTTCTTCTTGTACGCCGCGTCCGGGTGCAGCGGGGCCCGGGACGGGGCCTCGGCGGACTTCTTCGGGTCCTGGCAGAACAGCGGCGCGGAGCCGCCGACGCCGCGTGGGGCGTAGCCGATGAAGTCGTACGCCTTGGCCACGCGCCGCCACTTGTCGGTCGCCGCCGCGAGCGGCCAGTACATGCCGGAGGCGCCGGGCCCGCCGGGGTTGAAGACCAACGCGCCCTGCCGCTCCTTCTTGGAGCCGGTGGCCTTCGCGCGGCTGACGGTCAGCTTGATCCGGTCTCCGTCAGGGGCGGCGTAGTCCACCGGGACGGTCACCGTGGCGCACTGCACCGGCGGCGGAAGCTGTTCCTCCGGTGCGCAGTGGCCCCACTTGAGGCCCGCGGCGGCCGCGCGTTCGGCGGCGACCATGGTGCCGAACGCCTCGGCCGGGCGCGGCGGCGCGGACGCACCGTCCGCCGGGGTCGCGAGCAGTCCGGTCAGGGCCAGCGATCCGGCGATTCCGTACAGGAGAGGCGCTCTCATCGCGTCTCGGCATCCCTTCGGGAGGCGGCAGACAGTGCGGCGCCTCGCGGTGGCGATGCGCGGTGGCGCCGCACTGTGGCGGCTCTGCGGGCGCAGAGCAAAAGGGATACTTCGTTCGGTGGGGGGCGAAGTAAAGCACCAGGTCCCCGGGTGTCGGACTAATGCCCCCGATGAGCCCAGGTCCTGTCGTCGGACTCCCGGCGTCGCCCGGCCGCGCGGACCGGCGCCTTCCGCTCCTGGCGGCCGGGCCCGATCGCGCCGAGCACCGAGCGCCCCAGGTCGTCCCGGGCCTCCGGGTCGACGACGGTGGCCAAGGCGGTGTGCGCGAGCAGGGGCCGCCGCTGCCCGGCCATCGGCACCAGGGTCGGATCGGCCACTCGGCGCGGGTTCCGGCCAGGAACGCCGCCTCGTTCAGGGCGAGGTGGTGCTGGGGCGGCTCGGCGTACTCATGGCGGCGTCCGCTCATCACCGAGAGGCGCCCGCCACCAGACCCGGTCCGCTCCTCGGGCAGCGGTCACCGCGACCGGCGCCCCGCACGCTCCGTCAGCGGCCCGGCATCAGCTCCCGCCGCCACAGGAGGAACCGCCTCCGCCCCCGCCTCCGCCTCCGCCTCCGCAGGACGAGCCACCCCCGCCGCCTCCGCCACAGGACGAGCCCCCTCCGCCCCCGCTCCCGCCCCCGCAGCCGGACCCGCCGCAGTTGGAGGAGCCACCGCAGGACGAGCCGCCGCAGGACGAGCCGCCCGAACCCCCGCCGCACCAGGAGGTCTCGCCGCTGGCGAGGAGGATCAGGCCCGGGTCGCTGCTGGTCGGCGAGGTGCGGGCGGCGGGCGCGCCGACACGGAACCTGCTCGCGGCCTTGAGCTGTCGGCGCGCTTCGCGGTCCGGCACCTGTTTCGGCCCGTTGAGCGCCACGAGATACGCGGTACTGGAGGGGTCGCCCAGGGCGGTGAAGTGGCGCAGGGCGGCCTGACCGGCCCTGGTCTGCCGGGACTTGGCGAGGTTCAGGCAGATCGCGCCGACGATGACGCCCATGATGATGCCCGGGAAGACCTTGAGCACCAGGGGGAACTCGAACTCGAATCCGGTGTACGAGCTGAACTGCACCACGGTCAGGACGATCGACACCGGGAGGCACACAAAGGAGACGGCGATCTGTGTGCCCGCCCAGCGGCGCAGGCGGCGCAGCACGTCCGGCCGGGAGAGCAGCCCGCGCTCCGCGAGCGAGTCGCCGAGCCCCTGCACGGCCGGGCTGCGCATCACGCCGATCCGCAGCCAGTGCAGGGCACCGTTGGGCGCCGCGGCGTGCGCGTCCAGGACCGCCTGCTCCACCGGGTGGTGGGCCACGGGGTGCCGTACTCCGGCCACCCCGGGCGCGGCGATGGCGAGCCGCCCGTCGTGGTGCATGGTGGCGAGCACGGTGTCCGCGACCCGGCCGGGGCCACCGGCCAGGAAGGCCGCCTCCAGCGGCTCGTGCACCAGGGCGCCGCCCGCCGCCGCGCCGGACCGGGCCCGGACGAGCGCGCCGACCAGAAGGGCCGACGAGCCGCACAGGATCAGATAGAACACGAGCGTGGGGTCCGTCATGGCGTCACCGTCCCAGGACCGAGTGGTGCTTGGCCGCGTGCTGAGCGCCCTTGCCCCTGCCTTGGACCGCGTCCTTGACCGCGTATCGGGCGGCCCGTGCGAAGCGCGCGAGCGGACGCCGGGACAGCGGCGCCGGGCCGGACCGCTCCAGCCACCAGTCGCTCAACTCCCGCCGCCTGGCCGGGTCTTCGGGCTGCTCGGCGAGGAGCAGATGCTCCGCGAAGTCGAGGGCGTCGCGGCGGTACCCGCCGGTCATCGGCCGGTTCTGCGCGTACGAGAAGAAGCTGCGCCGGTAGCCGTCACCGAGGATCCCGGGCAGCTCGGGCGCGACCTTCGCCACGACGTCGGCCCGCTTGCCGATGAGCGCCCGGCTCTGCACCGCGAGCCGCTGCCGGTCGAACCCCTCGGGCACGGGGGTGCCCGCGACGAGCGCGGAGAGGAGCGCGGTCTGAGCCAGGGCGAGGCGTTGGCGTGCTTGCGACCGCGCGTCGGGGCCGTTCTTCTCGGCCTTGGCCTCGGTCTTGGCCTCGGTCCTGGCCTCGATCTCGGTCTCGATCTGGGTCTCGGTCTCGATCCTGGTCTTGGTCTTGGTCTTGGCCTTGGCCGGTTCCGGGGCCGGGGTGCGGATCGCCACGGCAGTTGCGGTGGCGGTTGCCGTCGCGGCAGCGGTGTTCGCGGGCTCCACGGTGGGCGCGAGCGGTGCGCCTGAGGGCCGACCGACCGTACGCGGCACGGAATTGGAGCCCGCCGAGCGACCGCTCGTACGCGATCCGCTCGTACGCGACCCGGCAGCCCCCGAGAGCCGACCGGCACCGCCCGCGCCCCGCCCCGGCTCCGACGCGTCGCGAGCCACCCGCAGCGCCGCGGCGGTGCGGACCGTGCGGCGGATGTCGTCGAGCTCGCGCTCCAGCTCGTGCGGCTCGGGGAAGTTCTCGTCCCGCTCCAGGAGCACGCCCGGCGGCGTCACCCGGGACGCGAGATCCGCGAGCACGTCGAGGACCGGCTGCGGCACGGGGTGCGCGTGGCTGTCGTGCCATACGCCGTCCCGCTCGAAGCCGCCCGCGACATGGACGTACGCGATGGCCTCGACCGGCAGTTCGTCCAGGGCCGCGGCCGGGTCCTCGCCCCGGTTGACGTGGTTGGTGTGCAGGTTGGCGACGTCGATGAGCAGCCGTACGCCGGTACGCTCCACCAGCTCGCACAGGAACTGACCCTCGGTCATCTCCTCGCCCGGCCAGGAGATCAGGGCCGCGATGTTCTCCACGGCGAGCGGCACGGGCAGCGCGTCCTGGGCGATCCGGACGTTCTCGCAGAGCACGTCGAGCGCGTCCCGGGTGCGCGGCACCGGCAGCAGATGCCCGGCCTCCAGGGCGGGCGATGCGGTGCGCTCGCCGCCCGCGCGTACGAACGCGATGTGCTCCGTGACCAGCGGCGCACCGAGCGCCTCGGCCCGCTCGGCGAGCGCCGAGAGGCGCGCCGGATCGGGCCGTTCCGCACCGCCGAGGCCGAGTGAGACGCCGTGCGGTACGACGGTCACGCCGCGTTCGCGCAGCCGAAGGAGCGGGTCGGGGAGGTGTCCCGGGCAGACGTTCTCCGCCACGGCCTCGACCCAGTCGATCCCGGGCATGCGTTCCACTGCCTCGGCGATTTCCGGCCGCCAGCCGATTCCGGTGCCGAGTTGCTGCATCGTCCCCCTCCTTCGCCGTACGAGCGCCTTGGTCGGTCCTGCGGGCGCTCTACGAAAAACGTGTGCACGACGCTGTGCGTGGAAGTGTCATGGCCCCGGCACCGGCGGCCGAATCCACCAGGGGTGACGTTCAGAGCTTGATTTGAGGTTTCGGGGGCAACAACCAGCCCGTCCGGCTCTTTTGCGGACGAGCCCCGCACCCCCTAGGGGCGGTCCGTGGGGATCGGGGCGGTGCCGGGCGCGGACGGCCGGGAGGTGAATGACACGTCGCCGCTCGGCACGGCGGGCGCGGGCGACGGCGGTACCCCGGCGGAGGGCGGCGGGGGACCGGTCGGGCTGGCCGTGCCGCGGCCCGCGGCCTCGGCGGCCAGGGCGTCGTGGTCCACGAGCCCGGTGTTCTCCAGCATCGTGATGTGGTCGAGCACGGTCTGGTTCGCGTCGCTGGCCAGCTGCCGCACGAGGGTGTTCCGTGTGGTGTGCCGGACCTCGGCGATCAGCGAGAAGACCTTGCCGTGCGAGTTGCGCAGAATGTTCGCGAACTTCCTTTCGTACGTGACCCCGCGCGCCGCCGTCAGCTCGGTGAGCCAGCCCTGCTGCTCGTCCGTGGGCTGGTTCGGCAGCTCGACGCCGAGCCGTGCGGCGACCTCGCGCACTCGGCGGTCGAGGTCGGCGTGGCCGACGACGAGGTGGTCGCCGGCCGCCGCGATCGCCTCGGTGGGCGCCCGGTCTATGGCCTGCTGTCCGGCGGGCAGCTCCCACAGGCCCGCGAGTCTGACCTTGACCAGGAAGTCGCGGTCGGTGGCCGAGAGGGGGCCCCAGCGTGTGGGGACGCTACTGGCCTCGAGGTTGGCCTCGCCGGTGCCCGAGCGGTCGGCGTACGACCACACGGGGAAGGCGAGGGCTCCGAGCGTCGCGACCAGGGCGACGATGATGAGTACGGAGCCGTTGATCCGTCGGGGCGGTCGCAAGATGCCTCCCGGGGGTGCGGACGGGGGTGAGCGCACTGGGAGATACGGATAGCGGAACCGGGGCGTTCAACGCCAGCCCATCAGCCCGTCCGGTTTTGAGATCCAGCCCGTCCGCTTTGAGACCCAAGCCCGTCCGGCGAACGTGAGACGGAAGACGTGCCGGGCTCAGCGCAGCGCCGGATGGTCCGCGACCACCGTGCAGGAGCCCGGCGCGATTTCCGTGAACCCCGCGTCGCGGACGACCGGCAGGCCGCTCGCGGTGAGTTCGGGCCAGTGGGCCGGGTCCGCGGTGCGTACGGCGAGCGGGAAACCGGCCGCGCGCCAGGCCGTCCGGTCCTTCGGCGACAGTCCCCACCAGGCAAGCTGGGCACCGTGCCCGGCCTGGGCCATGGCCTTTCCGGCCGACATGGCGAGCTCCGGGCTCAGCCACAGGACGGGCACCGCCGCTTCGCCGGGGACCGGCACGGCGGGCGGCTCCGGGTCGTCGAGCTCGGTGCCGGAGACCTGGAGCCGGGCCAGGTCCTTCGGCCAGCCGTCCAGCGGGACCGGCGGGAAGACCCGTACCTCCGCGGTGTCGCCGGTGACCGTGATGCCGGGCAGCGCCTCCGCACGCCGCCACTCGGCGCCGCGCGCCCGGCGCACCACCTTGCGGATCCGCGCGTCCTGCCAGTCCCGGACCGCCTCCGCCCAGGGGCCGGTGCCCAGCGAGCGCTCGTCGCTGAGCAGCGCGAGGACCGCGCGGGCCGCGGTCTCCAGGGCGTCCGTGCGCGCGGGCGGCGCGGCCCTCTCCAGGCGGACGACGAGGGGCAGGACGAACTCCCTCACCTCGGTCGCCTCGGTGGCTGTCTCTCGGGCGCTGGTCTCCTGGCTGCTCACCTGTCCCAGTCTGCCAGGGGGCACCGACAGCACCGTCTGCGCGAGCGCGGGAGTGGAGCGTGGACGAAAGTCTGCGGGCCTTGTCCCAAAGGCTGTTGGCGACTGTCAGTGGGGCACGGGAAGATGCAGGGCATGAAGAGCGATCTGTTTGCCGCGCAGCACATGGCGCAGCCCGCGGCGGCGCCGGGGATGAGCCTGCAGAACTCCAAGTCGATCAGATACGTCGTGAACGGCGAGATGCTCGCCCGGCAGGGCTCGATGATCGCCTACCGCGGCAATCTGCAGTTCGAGCGCAAGGGCCAGGGGATAGGCGGCATGCTCAAGCGTGCCGTCACCGGCGAGGGGCTGCCGCTGATGGCGGTGCGCGGCCAGGGCGAGGCATGGTTCGCGCAGGAAGCGGCCACCTGCTTCGTGGTGGACATCGAGGCCGGGGACGCGCTCACCATCAACGGGCGGAACATCCTGTGCTTCGATCCGACGCTCTCGTACGAGATCAAGACCGTGAAGGGCGTCGGCATGACCGGAGGCGGCCTGTTCAACAGCGTCTTCACGGGCTCCGGCAAGCTCGGCGTGATCTGCGAGGGCGACCCGATCGTGATCCCGGTGTCCGCGCAGGCCCCGGTGTACGTCGACACGGACGCGGTGGTCGGCTGGAGCAGCCAGCTCGCCACGTCGCTGCACCGCTCGCAGAGCGTCGGCTCGATGATCCGCGGGGGCTCCGGCGAGGCCGTCCAACTCATGCTTCAGGGCGAGGGTTTCGTCATCGTGCGGCCGAGCGAGGCCACGCCGACCAATCCGACGCAGCATTGAGGAGCGACGTCACGACGGCGCTGCGCGGGGTGGGGCGGCGGTACGGCGGCCCGGCGAGGACGCAGCCGTGGGTGCTGCGCGGGGTCGACCTCGAGGTGCCCGCGGGCTCGCTCCTTCGGATCGCCGGGGACAACGGCAGCGGCAAGTCGACGCTGCTCCGGCTGCTCGCCGGGATCGACGCACCGAGCGAGGGCAGCGTCGTGGGGCGGCCGCGCACGGCGTACGTCCCCGAACGGTTCCCGGCGGCGCTGCCGTTCACGGCGGTCGGCTACCTGCGGCACCTGGGCCGGTTCCACGGCCTGTCGCGGCGCGCGGCCGACGCGCGCGCCACGGCGTGGCTCGAGCGCTTCGGCGCGGCGGAGCACGCCCTGACGCCGATGACCCGGCTCTCCAAGGGCAGCGCCCAGAAGGTGGCCGTGGCCCAAGCACTGCTCGCCGAGCCGGAGTTGCTGATCCTGGACGAGGCGTGGACGGGCCTGGACACCGAGGCACGGGCCGAGCTGGATCGCGCGGTCGCCGAACGGGTGGCGGCCGGTACCGCGGTGGTCTTCGTCGACCACGACCCGCGGCGGCTCGCGGGCGCGGCGACCGCGGAGTACCGGGTACGGGGGACGGGCCTGGTCCGTGTGACGGACACCGCGACCAGCGAGGCCGTCGCGGGGGACGTGGCGGGGGCCGAGCCGCGGGTCACCGTGCGCGCCCAGGCCCCACCGGGCACACCCCTGCCCTCCGGCCTGCCGCCCGGCACCCAAGCGGATGTGGACGCGACGGGCGCGGCCGTGATCACGGTCCCTCCGTCGGGCTCCGATACTCTGCTCCGCTGCCTCCTCACGGCCCAACCGCCGTGGCACATAAGGGAATTGGCGACCCGGGAGACGCACGCACCCATGCCCACACCCACACCCATGCCCACACCCACGCCCACACCGACATCCGCCCCTGTCGTTCCTACCCCCACCCACGAGGCCCGATGACCGCGCTGTTCGCGTACCAGGCGGGACTGCTCCTGCGCTCCCAACGCTGGCTTCCGCCCGTCCTGTTGTACGGAACCTTCCTCGCCGTCGGCACCCGCGCGGGCGACCCGGTGCTCGACGCGTTCGGCTGGGCCGCCGCCGGGCTGCTGCCCGTGACCGCCTGGCTGGCCCGGCTCTGCGCCACCCAGGAGCCGCCCGCCGCGCGGCACTGTGCGGCCGCCGCGACGAGCCCTTGGCGGGTGCACCTCGCCGGGCTGCTCGTGGCGCTCGGCTGCGGTCTTGTGCTCGGGGCAGCCGGAACGACGGTGCTCGCGGCCCTCGCCGACCCGAAGAGCACCGACCATCAGGTGGCGGTGCCGTTGCCGCCCGCGATCCTCGCGGGGCTGCTCGCCTCGGCGGTCTGCGCGCTGCTCGGCGCGGCGGTGGGCGCCCTGTGCACCCGACCGCTGCTGCACAGCACCGGCTACTCGGTCGGCGCCATCGGGCTCGGTTCGCTGTTCGCCCTGGTCACCACGGGCTCACCGGCGGCCTCGGCGGTCCGGGGCCTGATCACCGGGTCTCGTACCGGCACCGTGCACATCCCGGTCCTGCAACTGGCGACCGCGGCGCTCGCGGCGGGTGCGGTGGCGGCGGTGGCGTGCGGCCTGAGCTCCAGGCGGGCGTGACCGTAGGCGTACTCAGCCCGAGCACGCGTCGCGCTCGGCCTCCCGCCACTCGCACATGGGGCAGAGCGTCGCGCCCCTGGACGCCGCCGCGTACTCGGTCGGTTCCCCGCAGAGCACACAGTCGGCATACGGCGGCCCGTCGGCCCTGATCAGCCGGTCGTGCCGACCGGTCCACGGCGAGGGCGCGGCGGGCTCGCAGTACGCCACGTGGCCCGCCTGTGCGGCGCGCTCGGAATCGTTCATATCTCCAGCGTAGGTCGGCGGGTCAGCGCGGGCGCCGCTCCCGCCCTCCGTCCGCCGCCCCGATCAGCTCCGAGACCCGTACGAACCGATAGCCGCGCTCCCGCAGCTCCGGCACCACCTTGCGGATCGCCCGCTCCGTGACCGGCGCCGCGCTCCGTGTGCAGTGCAGCACCACGACCGAACCGGGCCGTACGCCGCGCAGCACCTCCTCGGCCACCGCGTCCGCGTCCGTGGCGAACGCGTCGCCGCTCACCACGTCCCACTGCACCGCCGTGACGCCCGCCGGGGCGATGGCACGCAGGGCCCGCTGGTCGTAACAGCCGCCGGGGAAGCGGAAGTAGGGCATCGGGTGCGTGATGCCCACCTTCTTGAACGCGGTGAAGGCACGCTCCACGTCGGCCCGCATCCGCTCCGGCGGCACCGTCGGAAGCCCGTAGCAGTCGCCCGTGAAGGCGTAGTGGCTGTACGAGTGGTTGGCGACCTCGAAGAGCGGGTCGTTCCCGATGGACCTGGCCTGGTCCGGATACTCCTCGGCCCACCGTCCGGTCATGAACACGGTCGAGGGCACCTTCAGGCGGCGCAGCGTGGCGAGCAGCCCGGGGTTGTCGAACCGTTCGCCGCGGGCGGCGCGGGCGCCCTGGTCGGCGGTCATGTCGGCGTCGAAGGTGAGCGCGACCGTCCTGCCGCCCTCGCGTCCGCCGCTCTTGAAGACCGGTGCGAGACCGGCGGGCCCCGGGGCGAGCGTGGGCGGCCGGGACGCGGCGGACGGCGCGGGCGAGGCGGTGGATGAGGCGGCGGGCGTACGGCCCGCGGTGCGCGCGGAACCGTCCGCCCCGCACCCGGTGAGCACGGCCAGCGAGGCGAGAGCGGCGACCAGGGCGAGCGGGGCGAGCGGGGGGAGTGGGGAGACTGGGGCGAGTGCCCCCTGAGACGTTCTCCGTACGAAGCTGATCACTCGGCGACCATAATCCGACAAAGGGGCTCTTTCGCCGAAGTGGCGCACGGGTGCGACCGAACGGCCGTCCGACATGCCCGGCCCGGGCGCCCGGGCTAGCGTGAGCCGAGGGGGTGCACGTCGGACTCGTACCACCGTCGCCACCGCACCGGAGGACCCAGGAGCCGCCCCGATGTCCGCGATCCCCGCCGCCACCGTGCCCAACCTCCGTGACCTGGGCGGCATTTCGCTGTCCGACGGCCGCGTGGTGCGGTCCGGGCGGGTGCTGCGCTCCGGGCAGCTGAACCGCTTCGACCCGGCCGCCGACCCGGTGGCGGCGAGCCTGGACATCCGTACCGTCGTCGACTTCCGCACCGATGCCGAACGGGCCGCCTATCCCGACCGGCTGCCCGACGGCACCCGGCTGCTCGTCGCCGACGTCTTCGCCGACCTGGTGGCCCAGCGCGACACGCCCGCCGCCGCACACCTCAAGCAGGTGCTCGCCGACCCGGTCCGGGCGCAGCGGGAGCTGGGCGGCGGCCGCGTCCAGACGCTGTTCGCCGACACCTACCGCGCGTTCGTCACGACCGACTCCGCGCGCTCCGCCTTCCGCACCCTGCTCGCCGAGCTCGCCGCGCCGCCCGACCCGGGCCCGCTGCTCTTCCACTGCACGGCCGGAAAGGACCGCACGGGGTGGGCGGCGACCGTGCTCCTCACCCTGCTCGGCGCCGACGAGGAGACGGTGCGCCGCGAGTACCTGGCCGTGAATCCGGCGGTACGGGAGGCCTTCGCCCCGCTCATCGAGGGGTTCACGCTCGCGGGCGGGGACCCCGAACTCGCCCTCGCCGCGATCGGCGTCGTTCCCGCGTACCTGGACGCCGCCCTCGAAGAGGTCGAGAGCCGCTACGGCTCCATGGAGAAGTACGTCCGCGACGGCCTCGGCATCCCGGACGAAGGCGTGACCCGCATCCGGAACCGCCTGGCCACCTGACGGGGCGTACGACGTAACCGGTGTAACCGGTTTAACTGGTACGGGCCGTAGCGGCGGCCCAGTTGGAGCCGCAGGGACGCGGAAGGGCCCCTCTCGCGGCGTAACGGACCTTGCTTCACGCCGCCGTGGAGGGGCCCTTCGTCAGGGGACCGTCAGTGGTGCCAGGGGCCCGTGACCGCGAACGTGGTGCCGGGGTCGTAGGCGTTCACGTACATCGTGGTCGCGCCGTACGGCGAGAACGTGACGCCCGCGAACTCTCCGTACGCCGGTTCCTCGGGCGTCCCGATGTTCTGCTGGTTGCGTGCCATCGGATAGACCTCGCCGCCCCGGGTGAGCCCGAAGACGTGCTGTGCGCCCTCGCCGTCCTCGCACACCATCAGGCCGCCGCTGGGCGCCAGGGCGATGTTGTCCGGCTCCTCGCCGGGCAGCTGCAGATCCGTGTCGGGCCCGAAGACGATCACCAGCGTGAGGGTGTTCCCCTCCGGGTCGTACCGCCAGATCTGGCCCCAGTGGTCCGCGCCCGAGCCCTCCGCGCTCTTGGCGAAGCTGGAGACGAAGTAGACGGACCGGCCGCCCCAGTAGCAGCCCTCCAGCTTCTGCGCGTGCGTGATGCCGCCCGGCCCGAAGTCCTGGAAACGGATGGGCGTTTCGGCGGCCAGCGGATCCGGTACGTCGATCCACTCGATGCCCTCGAAGCGCATGCCCGTCTCCTGCACGGTCGACAGGTCCGGCACCTCGGGCACCCGCATGGCCTGCAGTCGGCCGCCCGCGTGCAGGGAGCCGACGCCGCCGAGCGGCTTCTCGGGCAGGAAGCGGTAGAAGAGGCCGAAGGGCCGCTCGAAGGCGTCCTCGGTCTCGTAGACGACACCGTTGTGCGGGTCGAAGGCGACCGCCTCGTGCTGGAACCGGCCCATGGCCGTGAGCGGCTCCACGCTGGTCTTGTGCGGGTCCGAGGCGTGCACCTCGAAGATGAAGCCGTGGTCCTTGGTGTAGCCGTTGGTCCCGGCCTTGTCCTCGGTCTCTTCGCAGGTCAGCCAGGTGCCCCAGAGGCTGGGCCCACCGGCGCAGTTGACCGCCGTACCGGCGATGGCGACGCGCTCGTCGAGGACGTTGTCGCGGCGGTCGAGCGCGAGCGCCGTGCAGCCGCCCTTGCCCATCGGGTCGTACGTCAGGCCGTCCACGGTCGGTACCGCGAACTCGGCGTTGACCCGGTTCTCGTGATTGCGCACCAGGTGTACGCCGCCGTGGTGGCCCCGGAACGCGGCCATGCCGTCGCAGTTGCTCGGCACCTTGCCCTCACCGGAGCGCAGGGGGTCGCCCGAGCGCGAGAGCACCTTGTAGCGGAAGCCCTTGGGCAGATCCAGAAGGCCGTCCGGATCGGGCACGAGCGGGCCGTAACCGGAGCGGCCGTGGGCCGCCGCGGTCCCGGCGAAGAGTTCGGAAAGGGCTCCCGTGAAGGCGATCCCGGCCCCCAACGCCCCGGTGCGGGCGAGGACCTGACGTCTGGTCGCGGACGGGCGTGTCTCGGACATGGGCAACTCCCTGCTGGCGGACAGGAAAAGTGACCCGCCGTGTGTATCACGCAGTGAGAGCCGCGGGAACCATGCACGGAGAAACGGGTGAGCGGGGCGAGCCGGAGGCTCGTCGGTGAACTCCGGGCGGGGCCTGGATCACGCCGCGCCGTCCGCGTTGCCCGGACTGCCCGCGTTCCCCAGGCCGCCCGCGTCCCGAGCCAGCGCCGTGAGCCGGGAGATGGCGCGGAAGTACTTCTTCCGGTAGCCGCCCTTCAGCATCTCCTCGCTGAACAGCCGGTCGAACGGCAGGCCGGACGCGAGTACCGGCACCTCCCGGTCGTACAGCCGGTCGGCGAGCACCACCAGGCGCAGTGCCGTGGACTGGTCCGGCACCGGCTCCACGCCGGTCAGGCAGACCGCCCGGATCCCGTCGGTGAGCGCGCCGTACCGGCTCGGATGGACCTTGGCCAGGTGGTCGATCAGATGCGGGAAGTCGTCGAGCGAGGCGCCCTCGGTGGCGTACGCGGCCTTGGCCACCTGCTCGTCGGAGAGCGGCTCCGGTGCGGCGGGCAGGCCGCGGTGCCGGTAGTCCTCGCCGTCGATGCGCAGCGCGCGGAAGTGCGCGGAGAGCCCCTGGATCTCGCGCAGGAAGTCGGTGGCCGCGAACCGGCCCTCGCCGAGCTTGCCCGGCAGCGTGTTGGAGGTGGCGGCAAGCGCCACGCCCGCGTCGACGAGCTTGCCGAGCAGCGTGGAGACCAGGACCGTGTCGCCCGGGTCGTCCAGCTCGAACTCGTCGATGCAGAGCAGCCGGTGGCCGCTGAGGGTGCGCACGGTGTCCTGGAAGCCGAGGGCGCCGACGAGGTTGGTGAGCTCGACGAAGGTGCCGAACGCCTTGTACTCCGGGGCCGCCGGGGTGGCGTGCCAGAGCGAGGCGAGCAGGTGGGTCTTGCCAACGCCATAGCCGCCGTCGAGGTAGATGCCGCGCGGCCCGGCCGGCTGCTGTGCCTTGCGCCGACGGGCGAACAGGCCGCGCAGGCCGGGACCCTTGCCGGAGCCGCTGGCGTGCGCCCCGCCGAGCGTCGCCGCGAAGCCGCTGAGCACATCGACCGCCTCGGTCTGGCTCGGCTGCCGGGCGTCCGGGATGTACGTCTCGAAGCGGGCCGACCGGAAGCGCGGCGGCGGCACCATCTCGGCGACCAGGCGGTCGGCCGGGACGTGCGGCTCACGGGCGCACAGGGAGAGCGGGCCCGGGTCCGTTACGGCGTCGGGAGCGGGGCCCGTACCGGAGGCGGCGGCGGAGGAAGCGGCAGGGGAGGACGACACAGTTCATAACCTTAAAGGCCATGTAAGACTGCGACCCATGCGCAGCCTGTTCCCTGTGACCGACCAGACATCCGAAACGGGCCCGGAAGCGGGCCGCGAGTGGACCCTCGACGAACTGGCCGACTGGTACGCGTACCCACAGGACCTGCCGGTCGGCCCTGCCGGAACTGCCGGAACTGCCGGAAGCGCCGGAACTGCCGGACCCGCCGGACACGATGCCGCCCCCACCCCCACCATCTGGCTGCGCGCCAACATGGTGTCCACGCTGGACGGCGCCGCCCAGCACGAGGGCCGCTCGCAGCCCATTTCCTGCCCCGCCGACATGCGGATCTTCGGCACCCTGCGGGGGCTCGCGGACGCGGTGGTCGTAGGCGCGCAGACCGTACGTCAGGAGGCGTACCGGCCCGCGCGGGCGCGTGAGGTCTTCGCCGCGCGCCGGGCCGCCGCGGGCCAGGGCCCGGCCCCCACGATCGCCGTGGTCAGCGCGAGCCTCGACCTGGACTTCACGCTGCCTCTGTTCACCTCGCCCCTGGTGCCGACCCTGGTCCTGACCGGCGCGGCCGCCCCCGCCGACCGGATCCGGGCCGCCGAGAAGGCCGGTGCCGAGGTCGTGGTCGCCGGGGACGGCCCCGGCGTCGATCCGGTACGGGCGGTGCGCGCCCTGGGCGAGCGCGGGCTCACCCGGCTGCTCACGGAGGGCGGGCCCCGGCTGCTCGGCCAGTTCGTGGCCGGGGGGGTCCTGGACGAGCTCTGTCTGACGGTGTCACCGATGCTCGCGGCGGGGGACGCGCAGCGGATCGCAGGGGGACCGGCGATGGCGGTCCCGGAAAGGTTTTCGCTCGCGGCGGTCCTGGAAGAGGACGGCTTTCTGTTCACCCGCTACCGTCGAACGTAGATCAGCGGAATCACCCGTTCCGTTTAGCTTCCGCTGGGCACACTCAATCTCGCAGCCTCCCGTACGGGTACGGGGCAGGATGGTTTCGGCAAGGCCGGTGACGGCCTCCGGAGGAGAAGGGCGCCTGTCGTGTCGTTCAAGAGCGTATTGATGATCGAGAAGGGCCTTTCGTCCGTGGACGTGGAATTCGTCACCACGCTGCACGGCAACGAGGACGTTTCCTTCGTCGTCCTCATGCAGCCCCGCGGCGACCAGGACCGGCTCCTCCGCGCGATCGACGACGTCGCGATCGGCCGCCTGGAGGAGGCCGTGCACGAGGCCGTCGAGGGGGAGGGCGCGGAGGCCACGGCCCCGGCCAGGCTCGCCCTGGAACACTCCCTCCAGGAGCTGCGCGCCGCGGGCCACGAGGCGGTCGGCCATATCGTCGAGGACCATCCCATCGACCGCCTGAAGACCGTGGCCAAGGAGACCGAGGCGGACGAGGTGATCGTGCTGACGGCGCCGCACTACGTCGAGGAGTTCTTCCACCGCGACTGGGCCTCGCGCGCCCGGCACAAGGTCGGCGTCCCGGTGCTCAAGCTCTACGCACACAGCGAATAGGCTGGGGGCCGCCCTGCCCCGGGGTACAAGCCCGCGGGCCGGGGGCGCGACGACGTAGAACGCTATAGACGTCGTGGAACCGCTGTAGACGACGTAGAACCGCTGTAACGGCGCACGCCGTGGCAGCACTGCCGCCCAGGAGACGTACATGACCCCCGGCCTGCCCCCCGCCATGGACCGACCCCACTTCATCGGCATCGGCGGCGCCGGAATGTCGGGCATCGCGAAGATCCTCGCCCAGCGGGGCGCGCGGGTCGGCGGCAGCGACGCCCGTGAGTCCGCCACGGCGGCCGCGCTGCGCGAGCGCGGCGCCACGGTGCACATCGGCCACGAGGCCGCGCACGTGGCTGAGGGCACGACGAGCGTGGTGGTCTCTTCGGCGATCCGCGAGGACAACCCGGAGCTGGCCGCGGCCAAGGAGCGAGGCATCCCGGTGGTCCACCGCTCGGACGCCCTGGCTCGCCTGATGGACGGCCTGCGCCCGATCGCGGTGGCGGGCACCCACGGCAAGACCACGACGACCTCGATGCTGGCGGTCTCCCTCGCGGCCCTGGGCCTCGACCCCTCGTACGCCATCGGCGGCGACCTGGACGCGCCCGGCTCCAACGCCCACCACGGCGCGGGCGAGATCTTCGTCGCCGAGGCCGACGAATCGGACCGCAGCTTCCACAAATACGCCCCCGAAGTCGCCATCGTCCTCAACGTCGAGCTCGACCACCACGCCAACTACGCCTCGATGGACGAGATCTACGAGTCCTTCGAGACCTTCGCCGGAAAGATCGTCCCCGGCGGCACGCTGGTCGTCGCGGCGGACCAGCCCGGCGCCGTGGAGCTCACCCGCCGCCTGCGCGAGTCCGCGTCGCCGGTGCGCGTGGTGACGTACGGCGAATCGGAAACGGCCGACGTACGGATCACGAACATCACCCCGAAGGGCCTGACCAGCGAGGTCACGGTGGACCTGGACGGCCGCACGCTGACCTTCACGGTCTCCGTCCCGGGCAGCCACTACGCGCACAACGCGGTGGCCGCGCTCGCCGCCGGCACGGCCCTCGGCATCCCGTCCGCCGACCTCGCCGCGGCCCTCGGCAAGTACACCGGCGTCAAGCGCCGCCTCCAGCTCAAGGGCGAGTCGGCCGGGATCCAGGTCATCGACTCCTACGCCCACCACCCCACGGAGATGACCGCCGACCTCCAGGCCATGCGCGCCGGAGCCGCGGACTCCCGCCTCCTGGTCGTCTTCCAGCCCCACCTCTACTCCCGCACCCAGGAACTGGGCACGGAGATGGGCCAGGCCCTCGCCCTCGCGGACGCCTCGGTCGTCCTCGACATCTACCCGGCCCGCGAGGACCCGATCCCCGGCATCACCAGCACCCTGATCATCGACGCGGCCCGCGCCGCGGGTGCCGACGTCACCGCCGTCCACGACAAGGCCACGGTCCCCGAGGCCATCGCGGGAATGGCCCGCCCCGGCGATCTCGTTCTCACCATGGGCGCGGGCGACGTCACGGACCTGGGCCCGAAGATCCTGGCCCACCTGTCGAACTGAGGGGACCCACCATGGCGTACGACGTCGAAAAGCCCGACGAACAGTGGCGCGCGGAGCTGACCCCCGCCGAGTACGCGGTCCTGCGCCAGTCCGGCACGGAGCCCGCCTTCACCGGCGAGTACACGGACACCAAAACCAAGGGCATCTACTCCTGCCGCGCCTGCGGCGCCGAACTCTTCACCTCCGGCGAGAAGTTCGAGTCGCATTGCGGGTGGCCGAGCTTCTACGACCCCAAGGACACGGATGCCGTAGAGCTCATCGAGGACCACTCACACGGCATGGTGCGCACCGAGGTGCGGTGCGCTCGGTGCGGGTCTCACCTGGGGCATGTCTTCGAGGGTGAGGGGTATCCGACGCCGACGGATCAGCGGTATTGCATCAACTCGGTTTCGTTGCGGTTGGTGGCGGACGAGGCATGACGCAGCGGCGTTGGGCTCGCCCGCCCCTCGGCGCGTGGCCGACGGACGCGCTGGACGGTTCCCGGCGTACCCGCTGACTCGTCCGCCATTTGGCCTTGGACCGCAGTTGGCCCTTGACCGCAGTTGGCCTTTGACCGCGGGCGCTGCGGTCCCGGCAGAGTCGGTCGTCGAGTTCAGCGGCTCGTGCGCGACGCCGCTGTGGCCGGTGAGGTCGGGCAGTTCCGTCCGGGTTGTGACGACGAGGACGTGGAGGGTGTCGATCCAGCGGCCCCGCTGGAACGCGCCCTGACGGCGGGGCTGGTGGGGATCCGGGGCGGGCGTGTTCGGGATGCGCGGCGGGCGTGTCCGGGACGCGTAGAACGGCCGGAAAGCGATCAACTCGCGCTGCGGAGCCGGATACTGGCTGCCACGACCGGTTGGTGGCGACCAGGGGGAGTGGATCGGTGAACTCTGTCGGAGAAACACGCCGTTGGGGCGTGGGCGGTGGCCGGGGCGGGCGGCATGCGGTCGTCGTGGGCGGGAGCCTCGCGGGGCTGCTCGCGGCGCACGTCCTGGCCGGGCACGCCGACCGGGTGACCGTCGTCGAGCGCGACCGGTTCTCGGACGGCGGCAAGCCGCGGCCCGGCGTACCGCAGGGGCGGCACCCCCATGTCCTGCTGCAGGGCGGGCAGATGGCCCTGGAGTCGCTGCTGCCGGGCTTCCTGACGGAGCTGGGTGCGGCGGGCGCGCCGCGGGTGGGCATGCCGTCGGACATGGTGCTGTGGCAGGACGGGCGCTGGTTCCGGCGGGTGCCGGCGTCGACGCACATCTATACCGGTTCCCGCGCGCAGCTCGAGGAGCTGGTGCGACGGCGGGTCCTCGCCAACCCGGTGATCAGCGCGGTGGAGGGGACCGATGTCGTCGGACTCCTGGGTGACGCCTCGCGCGTGCGGGGCGTGCTGCTGCGGGACCGCTCCGGCGACGCCCGTGCAGAGCACCGGTCCCTCGATGCCGACCTCGTCGTCGACGCCTCCGGCAGCGGCACGAAGGCTCCGCAGTGGCTCACGGCGATCGGCGCCGAGGCCCCGCACGAGGAGACCATCGACACCGGGCTCGCTTACGCCTCCCGCGTCTACCGCGGCAGGAGCGGAGTCCTCGACGGCGAGACCCTCGGCTACTACGTCTACCCCGGTCCTGAGCAGGTCCATGGCGGCGGTGCGCTGCCACTGGAGGACGGCACCCACCTGGTCATCGTCTCGGGGCTGCGCGGCGACGAACCGCCCACGGACGACGACGAGTTCGTGAAGTACACGAAGAGGTTGCCGCATCCGCCCCTGCACCGATGGCTGGACGAAGCCGAACCGCTCTCACCGGCTTTCGGCTACCGGCGGACCGCGAACATCCGCCGCCGCTACGACCTGCCCGGCCGCCACCCGGCCGGATTCCTCGCCACCGGCGACGCCCTGTGTACCTTCAACCCGATCTACGGGCAGGGCATGGCCGTCGCCGCGATGAGCGCGGTCGCCCTGCGTGACGCGCTGGCCGACCGGCGCCGGACCCCCACGACGCGGCGAGTGCAACGGGCACTCCTCGCGGCGTCCCGGCAGGCGTGGGACATCTCCGCCGGGGCGGACCGCAAGATGCCGGGCGCGCTCGGCACCGCGGTCGTCGGCGGGCCCGCGGACCGCATCGCCGACCCGTACCTGCGCCGGGTCCAGGAGCGGTACATGGGCGACCCGGTCGTGGGGCGCGCTTTCCGCTCCGTACTGACCCTCTCCGCGCCCGTCACCGCCCTGTTCGCTCCGCCCGTGGCCCGCGCCGTCCTCTTCGGCCCGCCCGCACCTACGCCCACCGAGCCGCCGGAGACACCGGAGACACCGGAGGAACCAGAGCCCTGAGCGAGGTCGGCAGTCGACGGCTTGTTCGCGCCGGTCCGGTCCGCGCATCAGCCGTCCGTTCCGGAAACCCGGTGTCCGAAACGGTTCGTGAATGGTGTGAATCTGCGAACCTCGTTGGCCCTCCTTGCTCGCGCCCGGCCGGGCGGTGGCGGCGGCCCGAAGCCGCCCGCAGGTCCCGGGGGAGGTGGGGGAGGGGGAGGTCCCAGGTGGTGAGGAGGAGGAACGCGCAGATGAGGGCGAAGGTGAGGGGGACGGCGTGGGGCGGTTCCGTCGTCTTCGCAAGGTGCTTGTCCGCGAGGACTGGATCGACCCCGCCCCGGGATCGGCCACGACCTCGACCCGGTCACCTACGTCGAAAGGGCCCCCGACAGCTCGCCCGCGATGGCAGTGCCGTTCGGCTTCGCCAACTTGTACGTGATGCCGGAGCGGGGGTGGGGGACCTTCTCGACGATGACTGCCTCAGTGCGCTCGCCTCGGGTGTTGAGGACTCGTTCATCGCTGGCGCCCACAAAGCCGGCGAACAGCAGCGGGCAGGGAAGGAGGAAGAGCAGGGCGAACCGTCTCCGGGCCGAGTCGCGCAGCCGTATGAAGACGAGGGAGCTGACGCCGAGCAGGGGCAGGCCGATGGAGTATGCCGCCCGATCATTTTCATGCGCCGGCCTTTGCCTCCTCCTGTGCGTAGACCTCGATGGTCGACTTGCCGGCCATGAGTGCGACGACGGCGGCGAGTTCGCGTACCTGGTTGGCGTTGAGACAGTGGCCGATGACGAGCAGGCTTCGGCCGCCGCCCGGAGGTAGGGCGAGTGCCACGGCAAGACCGAGGGTCGCTTGCGGAGGCGGTCCGCCGGCGTCGGCGGCCACCGGCTGGGGGAAGAGGTTGACAGTGCCGTCCTCGAACACCTGCGGCGTGCTGATCATGCCGACGCCTGCGCCGATCGCGGTGGGGAAGCTCTCGAGGTAGACGTCCTTACCGGTGAGCTGTTGGCCCAGGAAGCGGGTGAGGACGGAGCCGATGTCGAGGTCCGCTTCGAGTGGCCCGACCTCGACGACGCCGCTGCAGATCTGCCAGAGCACATCGCCGTCCTCGGTCTGCGGCACGGCCACCAGGCCGCAAGAGAGCATGCCGTCGGCGAGGAAGATCCGCCGGGTGTTCATCACCCCCTCGACGATCGACTCATGGACATCCTGCCCTTGGTTGGGGTAGGCGAGCCGGGTCAGCTCCCGGAACCGCGCCTGCACGGCCTCCTCGTCACCGGGGTCCGCGAGAAGGTCGAACCAGTCAGAGGGGGCATAGAGCTGCACGTGGCCGAGCGGCGGCCCGGGCAGCGGAAGGGCTGCCGTTTCGTCGGAGATGGGCGTGGTCATGGCGTGGTCTCTTTCACCGCAAAAGGAACAGGAACTCGGTGCGTCAACGTCGTTGGCGTGGTGGCCGCTGACCTTCCGGCTCAGCGGGGGCCCGGGCCGCTGCCGGGAGGAGGCCCGTACGGCCCGGGAGGTGTCCCGTACGACCCGGGCGGTGGGGGCGGCGGAGGCGGCGGTCCGTACGGCGCGCCCGTGCCAGGGCCGCTCGGCGGCACCGAGGCGGCGTAGCGGCGCCGTCCCCGCTTCGCGGCGGTGTGGGTGCAGGCGGCCATGATGAGTGTGGAACCCGCTGAAAGCCCCAGCCACAAGGGGACGTTGGGAGCGGTGTTGCTCGGCCGCATCTCGTGCTGTGGGTCGTAGAAGACCCGGATGCTGTCCCCGACCTGGGCATTGCGGCAGCCGCCGATCGGGCCGGAAGTCTCCGTGCCGTCCTTGAAACGCAAGGTGCAGTAGGAGTTCTTCGGGGTGTCTTCTCGCGAGGCGACGGTCGCTGTGGTCCACTCGCCCCGCTCACTGAGCGCTCTGTCTTGTGCGTTGAGCATGGACCACCCCACCAGGAGGCACAGAGCGATGAGGTAGCTCCCGACGGCCCATGCCTTCGGGGCGCCCATGGCGACGAACCAGAGCAAGAAGAACCCCACGATGACGCCGAAGAACCGGCACCATTCGTCGAGACCATTGGACAGCAGCCCGAGAACGCCGGAGACCATCACTCCTGCGATGACTGCGGCAAGCGTGGCTGCCCACTCGAACCGGCCGGCTGTGGTGCGCCGGGAAAGCCGAATCAGCCAGCCCGGCCAGTACGTCTTCACGCCCATGCGACGAGCACCTCATTTGTCGGCGGGTCGATTGCAAGGACTGGCGCATGGCGGCTGACGTGGTCGACCGGCACCTTCCGTTGCGTGGTCACCTAGTTGCCTTCTTTGCTTCTTCTGGGTCGAGGTAAGCGGGGACCTCGTCCTTCCCAGGGCCTGGCGTCTGGTCGCCAGGAGCGACATATTTGCCGGATTCAATGATGTTCTGAGCCGCCCCACCCGGCCCAAAGCCCACCGCGTTCCCCATCCAGTTGCCGGTGAACTGCATCACTGAAGCGGTCATTTCCATGCCGCCCATGGCCCGGCCCGGCTGGGTGATCACCGTCTTGAAGAACCCGGCAGTCCCCGGTCCGGCGATCTTTGTGAGTGCCTTGCCGGCAGCGAAGGCGCCGCCGCCGAAGGCGAGGCCCGCGGCGTCGAGGAGGACCGTCTCGTCCGTGAGGGCCTTTGTGAAGCTCCCTGTCGTACCCACTGCCATGAGGTAGTGGCTGCCGAGGGCGAGCGCGCCGAGGCCGAGGGCGATCGGTCCCAGTACGGGGAAGGCCAGGGAGAGCAGACCCACGATGGCGCTCAGCGTGCCAGCGATGTCGCCGATCATCTTGAAGAGCCAGGCGTTCTCCTTGAGGAACTGCTTGATCTCCGCCATCGCCGCGTCCAGGGCCTTGCCGATGAGGTCGTCCAGCCGGCCAAGGGCCTCACCGATCTTCTCAAGCCAGCCCGGCTCGTTGGGAGCGATGTCCAGGGCCCGCTTGAGCCTGTCGGCGATCTCCTCGCCCCGCTCGCGGTACGTGTCGGCCAGGTCTCGGGCCTGTCGGCGGATGTCCTCAAGGGCCTCTTCGGTATCGCCCGCGGCTTTCTTCGCGTCGCCGCGCCGTTCCTCAAGGCGCTTGCGCTCCTTCTCCTCGGCCGCGCCCTTGGGCTCGCCCGAGGGGGTGTCGCCCAGCGCACTCAGCGCGCCCTTGGCTTCTTCCGCCCGCTTCTTGGCGGCCTGGGCCAGTTCCTCAAGCTCGTGGGCGCGTTTCTGCTTGGGCTTCATGTACGAAGCCCAGTCCTCCAGCGCCGACGCGGAGCGGGAGAACGAGTCCTCGGCCTTGTCGATCTTCGGGCGGAAGTCGTCGTCGAACTGTTCGCGGAACTTGTCCGCGGCCTTACCGCGCCATTCGCCACGGCCGGTGCCGCGCAGCACCTGTTGGATGTCGCCGAGGGCCTTCGCCGCGCGACGGACCGAGTCGGCGATCCAGTCGGCCGAAGCCCAGTCACCGGGACACGGGTTGAAGCCGAGGGCGGGGAAAGCTGCCTTGTCCTGCTCGCTGTGGCCCGGCTCGAAGGAACCGTACGAGTAGCTCACGCTGCCCCCTTGCCCTTGCCGGAGCCACCCTTGCTGCCCTTGCTCAGAGCGGCCTCAAGATCGCGGTCGAGGTCCGCGAACGACTTCTTGATCTTCTTCAGGGCTTCCGCGGCGGCATCGGAGAACTTGGCCAACTCCTTGATGCCGTAAGACCACTCCTCCCCGAACTCGTTCATCCGATCGGAGAGTTTCCGCACACCCATGTGGGAGGCCTTGACGTACTCCATCTCCTCGCCGGGCTTCTTCAGGATCCGAGAGATCTTCCGCAGGTCCTTGCGAGTGCTGTCCAGCATCTCGTAGTCGATGTACAGATCGGACATCTGCTTCCCCCCGTGAGCTCGTCATACGTTCAACGCGGGGATCACCCTAGGTGCAGACATTGACTGCGGAGCACTGAGCCCCTGGTCATGAGCGGTTTGCCCGCCAAGATCCTTTCCGTGCTCGGGCAGGGAACCGGGGATCGCCCCCCGGCTCACCACCCTGTGAGCAGCAGGCGGTTCGGGGCCTCCGCCGTCGCCGTCGTCGAGTCCAATGCCGTAGAGCCCCTAGTCATCTGGCGAAGTGCGGGCGCTTCGGGTAGCAGAAGTCGGCTGCCAGGGCCAGTGCGCGCAGAGGACGGCCAGGCCGTGCACCAGGCGGGTCACGTTGCGCGGTTCGTCCAGCCGGCGCGGGCCTGCGTGCCGGGGAACAGATGCGTGGCGGGAAACAGGGCGATGGAGCCGAGCGCGGTCAGGGCCAGCGGGACGGCCATGACGGGCAGGCTGGGGCTCGCCTGGCGGCAAGGGCGGCCCGCTCGCCCCCAGTTGCGCGGGCGGCGGGCGCAGGAACGCGCATACCGCGATGGGCGTAGCGTGCCTGCGTGCACGTGATGGACGATCAGGCCGCGTAGCCGGACCGGCAGGAGGGCCCTCTCCGCCAGGTCGAGGGCCGCAGCGCGTCGCCCAGTACCTGAAACCACATCGCTGGCATAGCCCCAGGGTTGACGCTCCCGGAGCGGACAGTCAACGGCTGGCCCGGGCTCGGCCGGGGTGACGCGGCCGAGCAGGTCGCCCAGCACGTCGGCGTCACCGTGACTTGGGCGCCGTGGTGCGGAACCGTGCGCGGTAGGCGGAGGGGGTCACGCCCAGATGGCGCAGGAACACTCGGCGGAGGGTCTCGTCGCTACCGAGGCCGCTGCGATGGGCCGCGGAGGTGACGGTCTCGCCCGCGTCAAGGAGTGTCTGGGCGGCTTCGAGGCGTACCGATTCCACGTAGCCGGCGGGTGTGTTGCCGATCTCCTCGTTGAAGAGCCGGGTGAGATGGCGGGCGCTGAGCCCGGCCCGCCGGGCGAGTTCCGGCAGCGAGTGATCCGCCGCCGGGTCGCCGGCGATCGACTTGAGCAGTGCGGTGAGTGTGCTGTGGCGCGGTGTGGGGGTACGTGCGGCGACGGAGAACTGCGACTGTCCGCCGGGGCGTTGGAGGAAGACCACCAGGTCACGTGCGACTTCACGGGCGAGATCGGGGCCTTCGTCGGCTTCGACGAGGGCCAGGGCCAGATCGAGTCCGGCGCTCACGCCTGCCGAGGTGTAGATCCGGCCGTCCCGTACGAAGATCGCGTCGCCGTCCACGTCGATGTCCGGGTGGCGCCGCGCCAGCGTCGTCGCGAACCGCCAGTGCGTGGTGGCGCGTCGGCCGTGCAGCAGACCCGCCTCGGCGAGCGCGAAGGCGCCTGTGCAGACGGACGCGGTGCGCCACGACGCGGAGTGCAGTGTGCGGACGGCGTCGAGGAGGCCGGCAGGCGACAGCTGTTGCGGGAGTCCGGGGGAGCCGGGCACGACCAGCGTGTGGATGCGCCAAGGCGGGTCGTCGACCGGGTCCGTGAGCAGTCGGGTACCGGCCGATGTGGTGACGGGCCCGCCTTGCGGGGACAGCAGGGTCACCGTATAGCGGGCGCCCAGGGCAGCCGCCGTGGTGAACACCTCCAGCGGAGCAGTGACATCGAGCAGGCGCACACCGTCGTAGGCGAGTACGGCGATGGTGCGGGGGTTCGGGCGTCCACGCGTGCTCATGGACCCAGGCTAGCGCCGTGGTGTGTCCAGATGTGTGGGATACGTGTCCCGATGGACATGGTGGCCGGACCGGCGGGAGCGGCAGGCTGAGGAGACCGGAGTAAGCCCGGGAGCAAGCCCCGGGAGTGAGCCTCGGGAGCAAGCCCCCGGAGCAACCGACGAGGAGCCGTCCGTGCCGACACGCATCGCCGACATCGAGATTCCCGACAGTGCGCTCGCCAAGGAGGCGACCGAGCTCGTCCGCGACACCGCAGGCCCGCTGCTGTACGACCACTCGCGCCGCGTCTTCCTCTTCGGCGCGCTGCGCGGCCGCCGCCGCGGCCTGGCCTTCGACTCCGAACTCCTTTATGTGGCAGCCCTGTTCCACGACCTGGGGCTCACGCAGGACTACGCCGCATCCGAGCAGCGCTTCGAGATCGACGGCGCGGACGCGGCACGCGACTTCCTACTGCGGCACGGCCTGACGCCCGAGCACGCACGGACCGTGTGGACGGCGATCGCCCTCCACACCACCCCGGAGATCCCCTACCGGATGGAGCCCGAGGTGGCCCTGGTGACCGCGGGCGTCGAACTCGACGTGCTTGGGCTCGGGTTCGACGAGATCACGGACGCACAGCGGGACGCGGTCGTGGCCGCGCACCCGCGCTCGGACTTCAAACGCCGGATCCTCGCGGCGTTCACCGAGGGCATCGCACATCGCCCTGCCACCGCGTTCGGCAACGTCAAGGCCGACGTACTCGCCCACTTCTCACCCGGCTTCGTCCGTACCGACTTTGTGACCGTCATCGAGAGCTCGCACTGGCCTGAGTGATCAGGAACTTTGAGCCATCAGGAACTTTGAGTGATCAGGAACCCGGAAAGGGCACGCATATGTCCAGAACATCCCGTCCCGAAACTTCCCGTCCCGAACCCTCCGGTTCCGGCATGTCGAGCTCCCCTCCGGACGCCCAAGCCCGGCCTCCCGTACCGCCGTTCAGCGAGGCCGACGCGCTCGCCAAGGTGCAGGCCGCCGAGGACGCGTGGAACACCCGTAACCCCGATCGGGTCGCGCTCGCCTACACAGTGGACTCGGTGTGGCGCAATCGCGACGCCTTCGTGACCGGAAGAGAAGAGATCCGCCGATTCCTCGCCGAGAAGTGGCGCAGGGAGCTCGACTACGCCCTGCGCAAGGAGCTGTGGTCCTTCGGCGACTACCGGATCGCCGTCCGCTTCCAGTACGAATGGCGGGACACGTCCGGCGGGCACTGGCGCTCCTACGGCAATGAGCTGTGGGAGTTCGACGCCGCGGGTCTGATGCGGCGGCGCGAGGCGAGCATCAACGACGTGCCGATCCGAGCGGAAGAACGACGCATCCTGGGGCCTCGACCGCCGCAGCAGCGTGGGGTTCCGCTGCCACTTGCGTGACGCGGAAGTGACCCGGAAGGGGCGCGGAAGCGCGTACTGGGACCGGCCCGGCTCAGCCGGTCCCAGTACGCGGAGGGCGTCCTCATCAACCTGACCACTCCCCGGGGCGCGCCTCGGGTGGTCGACCGGTGGAGTGACAGTTCCCGTTGCAGATCGGCGGAGCAACCGCCCCCGCCCGCGCCCGCCCCCGGAATCTGCTGCGCCGATGCACGAGGCACGAAGCACGAAGCACGAAGAGGATGTTCAGCCCCTGACGCGCACCTGGGGGCGGCAGCTGGTCGCGGCGCGTACGACGGCGTGCGGGGTACCCAACCCCAGGTGATCCTCTCTACGGTGGTCTTCCGTCTCCGGTGGACCGTACCGGGCGGGACAGAACATAGGGGGATGTGTGGAAGCCGAGTTGACGGCCCTGGCGGCATCGGCGGCAACCGCTCTGGTCGGGCTCATGGTGACCGAAGGGTGGGGGCAGGCCAAGGCTCGGGTGGCGCGGTTCTTCGCGCGGCGCCAGGGCAGTGGCGACAGCGGCGAGGACCGGGACGAGCTCGACGACGCGCGGCGGGAGCTCGAGGAGGCGCGGGGGCGCGGAGACGACGCGGGTGCCGCGCGCGTGGAGGCCCTGCTGCGGGAGCGGATCGGAGAGCTGCTCACCTCGGAGGCCGGGGCCGAGCACGAGCTGCGGCGGCTGCTCGCCGAGCTCGGGCCGCCCGCGGCGCAGGCCGCCATCAGCGGCGGAGCACAGTACGGGCCGGTCGTGACCGCCGCGAGCATCCAGGGCGGGATCACCTTCACGGTGCCGCCACCGCCGGAGACCGGTTCCGCGGTCAAGCCGGACCAAGTTCCCGCGCAGACCGTCAACTTCATCAACCGTACGGCCGATCTCTCCGTCCTCAGAAGGTGGTTGGCGGGCGACGGCGGCACCTCCTCCCGGGTCGGGGTCTCGGTGCTCGACGGGCTGCCCGGCGTCGGCAAGACCGCGACCGCCAAGGAGTACGCCCACCGGTGCCGGGACCTCTATCCCGATGGCCAGATCTACGTCGACTTCGCCGCGCTGCGAGCGGAAGGGCACGGCGGCGGGGACGTGTCCGAGGCCGTGCGCAGCGGGCTGCGGGCGCTCGGCGTCGGCAACGAGCACATCCCGGAATCGCTCGCCGACCGCATGAGCCTCTTCCGCACCAAGTCCGCCGGGCGGCGGCTCCTCGTCGTCCTCGACGACGTGAACCAGCCCGCACAGGTCCGTGCCCTCGTCCCCAAAGAGCCGGGCAGCGCGGTCCTCGTCACCAGCAACGTCCGGCTCGGCGAACTGGCCGCCCTCGACGGCGCCCGCCTGCTGTCCCTGAGCCCGCTCGATCCCGACAGCGCCCTCAGGCTGCTCAAGGACCGGCTCAAGGACCGGGTTGAGGACCGGCTCGAGGACCGGGTCGGCGGACCGGGGGCCGTCGACGCGGAACTCCCGGCGGCCGAGCGGCTCGTCGAACACTGCGGCAGGCTGCCGGTGGCCCTGCACATTGTGGCGTCCAGGCTCAACGGCTCCCCCGGACTGTCGCTGAGCAGGCTGGCCGACGCCCTCGACGACGAACGTAACCGGCTGGCCGGATTGTCCCTGAGGGGGGAGATCTCCATGTCCGCGGTCCTCGGCGACGCCTACCGCCAGCTGCCGCCCGACGCCGCCCGCGTCTTCCGCCTCCTGGGGTGGCTGCCCGGCCGGGCCTTCGACGCGGGCACGGTGTCGGCGGTGGCCGACGTACCCACCGAGGCCGCCCGGCCGCTGCTCGCGCAGCTGCTCGACGCCAGCCTCCTCGAAGAGTGGCCGGACTCGGACGGCCGGTACCGCATGCACGACCTGGTCCGCCTGTACGCCCGCGAACGCGCCGACGAGGAGGAGCCCCAGGCCGAGCACCTGGCCCTGATCGACCGGGTGGCGGCCCACTACCTCACACTGACCGCCTTCGCCGACCGGGCGCTGCGCGCGGACCGGCTGCGCATCGCCGACCTCGAGCCCCTGCTCGCGCGGGCCCCCGACCCGTTCACGGCACCGGGCGCCCCCGAGCCGCTGCACTGGCTGGAGGCGGAACGGGCCGAGATCCTCGCCGCACTCAGGGAGGCCTCGCGCTGCGAACTGCACACCCGCGTATGGCAGTTGGCCGAGGCGTTCACCGCGCTCTTCCTGAACCACCGCCACCTGGGGGAGTGGCGGGAATCCCTGGAGCTGGGGGCCGCCGCGGCCGCCGCCGCCGTGGTACCGGCCGCCGAGGCGCGCCTGCGGAGCCTGCTGTCGCGACCGCTGATGGACCTGGGTGAGTACGACCGAGCGTGCGCCGAACTGGAGGCTGCCGACGCCTGCGCCGAGATCGCGGACCACACCGTGCTGCGGGCCTCCGTCCTGGAGTTCACCGGACGCTACTGGGACCGCTTCGACCCACCGCGGGCCGTGGCGTCGTACCGGCAGGCGCTCGAACTCAACACCAGCGTCGAGGAGGAGCGCGGTGCCGCGATCGCTCTTCTCTTCCTGGGGCAAACGCAGAGCGGCCTCGACGATCAGGGTGCGCGCCAGGAGGCACTGGAGTCCCTGCGCGAGGCACGTCGTCGCCTCACGGCTCTCGGGGACCGGCGGATGGCGGCCCGCGCGACGCTGGCCCTCGGCATCACCTACGCCCGGCTCGGCGACCCGGACGAAGCGGCCGCCTCGCTGCGCGCGGCCGCGGACGTGCTGAACGAGCTGGGAGCCCACCACTACGAGGCCCAGGCCCTGGTTGCGCTCGCCGACGTCGAGGAGCAGACCGGCGCGGGTCCCGAGGTCGTACGGGAGCACCTGGCCAGGGCGTTGGCGATCTACGAGGCCGGCGGCAGCCCGAAGGCCGAGGAGATCCGGGCCCGGCTCCGCCGACCTGGTGGCGACGGCGGCGACGGCGGCGGCAGTGGCGCCCTGGGCTGATCCCTTGAGCTGGTCTCTGGGGCTGGTCTCTTGGGGCCGGTCTTTTGGGGCTGATCTTTTGGGCTGGTGTCGGTTTCAGGGGGATGCGTCCGGCGGGGGTGTGCGCAGGGTCAGGTGCAGGTCGCGGCCGTCGCTGAGGCGCAGCGTCACCACGGTTCCCTCGGGGCGGCGGCCCGCCCGCAGGCACGTGTAGACGGCGGCGGCCGCCCACGCCGGGGCGGGTGCGGGCGCACCGGCCGCGACTCCGGCGGCCTCGACCGTCCCGGCATCGCGTATACCGACCCACGTCGCACCGGTCTCGTACGCGTCGCCGATCTGAGTCGCCGCGAGCAAACAGCCCGGAAACCGCGCCAGGGTGTCACGGATCCAGCGCTCCCCGGCGCTCGCGGACTCCGACGGCCGCTCGTGCAGCAGGACCGAGGCGCTCTCGGTCAGACGGCGGTCGGGTTCGTCCGTGCGGCAGGCCAGGTGTGTGTCGGGCGCGTTGCCGGTTTCGTGCGCTTCGGAGGCTTCGATAGCCGCGCGCGTCCTGTGCGTCCCGTGCGTCCCGTGTGCCCACTGAGTCCCGTGCGTCCCCTGCGCCTCGTGCGTTTCGCGGGGCGTGGCGGTGGCGGTGGCGGTCGCTGCCGCCGGATAGCGGTGTACGTCGATACGCAGCCGCTCCGCGTCGAGCGAGGCCGTGCAGCGGACCGTCCAGGAGAGCACCTCGGTGGCGGGTTGCTCCGCCTCGGGGAGTACGCGCAGCGGAGCCGGGCCGTGCGTGGGCTCGGGAAGCCGGAGCAGTCGGTAGAGGGACGCGCGGAGCCGGGGCAGGGCATGGCCGGGCTCCGCGAAGGCATGTCGCGTCGTCAGCTCCGCCGAGCGGTCCGGGTCGTGGCCCTCGGCAACGCGCTCGACCTGGTCATGGAGGTCGGCCTCGGGGTCGAGGTGGGGCGTGCGGGCGCCGAGCGCCGCGATGGCGGTGCCGGGCACCGCATCGTCCCCGAAGGCCGCGAGCAGTACGGGTTTGCCGAGCGCCGCACCGTACAAGGTCACCGAGCCGTGGTCGCCGACGACCAGGTCGGCGGCGACGAGTCCGGCTCGCCAGGTGTGCACCGGCGGGAGCAGGATCAGGCCCGAGTCCAGCGCGGACGCCAGGAGCCTGCGCAGCTCCCAAGCGCCGTGCGCCGACCAGACGTTGGGGTGGACGATCGCCGCGACCCGGTACGCGTCGTACGGCAGCTCGGCGAGCAGCCGGGTGGGCAGGTCGGAATGCCGACCGAGCAGCGAGGTGCCGCCCCAGGTGGAGCTGACCACGACCAGGCGGTGGCGGTCCGGCACCCCCAAGGCCCGCCGGTACCGGGCCTTGCGGGGCAGCGAGGTGTGCAGCTCGTCGAAGCAGGGATCGCCTACGAGCAGGGTGTGACCGGCCGTCTTGGGGTGCGAGGCGAGCAGTTGCGCCTCCTGGTCCGGGTGCGAGACGGCCAGCCAGGCGCGTCCGGCCTCCAGGAGAGCATCGGGGACCACGCCGGAGAGCCGGGTGTGCGGAGTCCGGGAGTCCGGCACGTACTTCTGGAAGCCCACACCGTGCGGCAGGACCAGGACGGGGCACTCGCCCTCGGGCACATTGATGTTCTCGCTCGCGGATACGATCAAATCCGGCTCGTACCAGCCCAGTTGTTCCCAGGGCATGATGCGGCAGCCGGAGTCGCGGAGCAGGTCGAGGACGCCCTCGTTGAACGCGGACGTCGGGTCGTACGCGAAGACGAGGGTGATGCGAGGGTCGTCGCGCAGCAGGGTCGGCAGCGTCTCCAGGATCCGCGTGGCGGAGGTGACGGTGCGCACGGCGGCGACGACCGTCCGCTCGCCGTGGAAGGTGCTCCACCGCTGTGCGTCGTGACCGATGGGGACACGGAGGGGCTGGCTACTCTGCATGGCCACCCCGAAACGCTACGTCCCCCTCACCCGCATTCCGGCTCGCGGCTCGCGGCTCGCGGCTCGCGGCTCGCGGCTCGCGGCTCGCGGCTCGCGGCTCGCGGCTCGCGGCTCGCGGCTCGCGGCTCGCGGCTCGCGGC